>JABSRY010000205.1 GCA_013214985.1 Hyphomicrobiales bacterium | reverse complement strand
CTGCTATGCGCAAAATTATTACTATCCTAAAAGCACAAATTAGAGATTATTATAAAATAAAACAAATGAGTTGATTTGTAATGCAAAAAAATTTAAACAATGCAGCACGCGCTGAGCGGTCGATCGAGCTTTCCGCAACGGCAATTTGGGCTGTTCTGGCTGACCTAGAGGCGTTGGCCGAATGGGCACCTGGTATCGACGGCGCAACCGTGACCTCTGAATTAAAGTCAGGTGTCGGGGCTGTCCGATCTGTTTCAACCGCGCAGTTTGGTAAAATCGAACACCACATTACCGATTGGGAAAAAGACAGCCTATTCGGTTATACAACCGACGATTCGGGCCCATTTTTATGCACAAATACGCGTTATGAAATTGCACCGAATGACACTGGCTGCCTTGTAACAGTCGTATTGGCATTTGAGCTTAAACCAGAGGCAATGACAGTCGAACAAGCGCAGGGTGTTTTGAGCAAAGGGCTTGATGCCACGTTGCAAGCATTGGAGCTTCATGCGCGCATACCAGCGACACAAGCATAAGATAACGGCCAAGCAAATAACATAAAGATAAAGGGAAGTCTTCGCGGGTTTCCTTTTTTTTCTGTGCTATATAGATATCAAGCGCACGTTGACCGAACAGCCGCCCGATTATTTACTTTTATGGTAACGAACCCACTGTTTTAAAGTATTTATATTCTGAAATATTTTATCATCAAAACCTGTATCATCAATCTCTAGTGTATCGAATTTTCTTATAAAGTTCATAACCGAAAAATCAGTTGTTTTCTGCAAAATATCTGTAACAATTTTAATATTTGCATCACTAACCCTTATTCTCAATGGTAAAATGTGGTTTTTAAAATGAACAATATTATATTTTGATGATGCATGGTTGAGTTGCGTAAATATTGCGGGTAATAATTCAGGCATGTCTATTGGAGTGATGATTAAAAAATCATACTGGCCAATAAATTTACACAATGCTGCGTGAAAGCCCGACAATGGACCTCTATTTGCAATCACATCCGCAATATTATATTGATCATTAATATAAATATCTTGAACATTAGCATTGTTAAGTATCTGCTGCATATGCTCTAAGAGGCTTATGTCACCAAGCTGCAACTTGGCTTTATCACTTCCCATGCGGCTCGACTTTCCGCCCGCCAATATCACTACGGCGACGCTCGGTCTAATTATTTTAGCGTTAGGCGGCATGGAAATCCTTTAAAGTTCATTATGCATCATTGAATTGCGGTTTTAGTAATAAATTTATCTCACTCAAACATGAACCACAATTTGTACCGGCTTTTAGCAGTTGGCCAACTTGTTCTGTGGTGGTTAGCTTATGTTCTAAAATAGCATCCGTCATCTGTTTTTTATAAACACCAATACATGAGCAGATAATTGGCCCAAGATCAGCGCGTTTTTCGAGTGATGTACCAGACAATAAAAAACTAGATTTATCATCGACCTTTATTTGCTTATTCATAATATATTGTAGCCATTGCAACGGCGGTAATTCGCCTAGATCTGTGACCATTAAACAGGTCTTCAATTTATTATTTTCAATATTGGCATAGCGATATTGCCCCTGCTCATTGTCAATATAACTCAATAAATTATTGCTTTTATTAGTCTTTTTTATAATTTTAAGATCGGCTATTTTACCATATCCAGCCAAATTTAAAATATGACAATTATCTTGATAATTATATGCCCAATATTTTATGTTTTTATCGGCATTTAGTGCCTTAACATCATATTTTTTACAGCCTATTAAAAACCCATGCCATTCTGGCAACCAAGGTTTAATGGAGACAGGTGTGTGTTTTAGCTCTGGCTGACCAGAAACAGGGTCGACAACGGGGTTAACAAGCTGCCCTGTTACAGCAGCCGAGGCATGGGTATTTGTCCAATGAATTGGCATAAATATTTGCTGATCTGGCTGGTCGTCTTCTAAATATGCGCGCACTAATGCTTTGCCCCATTGGCTTGAAATCTCTACAAAGTCATTATCCATAATATTATATGTTTTTGCCAACCTTGCAGAAATTGTAACAAATGGTTCGGCATGTTTATTGTTTAATTTTGCCGATTTGCCTGTGCGGCTCATGGTGTGCCATTGGTCACGCAACCGCCCACTATTCAGAATTAACGGAAACGCCTTAGTGAGTTTATGTAATGGCGGTTTATACGAGACTTTTACAAAATTGGCTTTTTGATTTGGGGTGTAGAAACTAGCATCATTAAGCATGCGGCTTGTACCGTTTGGCGATTCTTGGGTAATTGGCCATTGAGTCGGCGCTAAATTATCATATTGTTGTCTGTGTATATTAGCGTGCAAACCGATGTTAAAAGCACGGCGCGTTTCACCGCCATTTTCGAAGTCAGATAATTGACTATGTTCTTTAAAAATATCTGCTGCGTCGTTATAATTAAATTGTTTTTCAAAACCCATTTTTTTTGCGACTTGGCAAATAATCCACCAATCGGCCTTTGCTTGGCCTGCAGGTTTTAAAAAATTGCGTTGCCGCGTAATACAGCGTTCAGAATTGGTAACGGTGCCGTTTTTCTCCCCCCATGCCATTGCAGGTAATTTTATATTTGCATAGGCCATTGTGTCGGTATTATTCATACAGTCAGAAACCACAACCAGAGGGCATTTTTTAAGTGCGGCTCTAACCATATTGCTATCGGGCATTGATACTGCTGGGTTGGTTGCCATTATCCATATGGCTTTTATTTTACCAGAATTTATTTTATCGAACATATCTACCGCTTTAGCACCTGCGTTTTTTGCAATATTAGTAGCGCCCCAAAAACGTGATACTAGGTCGATTGTTTTGGGGGTAAAATCCATATGAGCAGCAAGCATGTTTGCTAGCCCGCCCACCTCGCGCCCACCCATTGCGTTGGGCTGACCAGTAATAGAAAATGGCCCCATGCCTTGTTTGCCAATTCGCCCCGTATAAAGATGACAATTTATAATGGCATTGGTTTTATCGGTGCCAGATGAGGATTGATTAACCCCCATGGAATAAAGCGTTAAACTACGTTTTGTGGTTAAGAAAAGTTCATAAAATTCTGCAACCTTTGTCACATCCAACATACATTTTTTTGCAACTGTGTGAATGTCTGGTGCATCGGCTCGGGCAGCATCCAAAGTTTGGTCTATGTTGAGGGTGTGTAATTTTACGTATTCATTATCAATGGCGTTTTTGCCGGCTAAATATACCAATAATCCGTTGAATAATATAACATCTGTGCCTGGTTTAATGGGCAGGTGCAAATTTGCTGTATCGCAAGATGCAGTGCGGCGTGGGTCTATAATTACCATTTTTGTACCACGGGTTTTTTGGGCTTTTATTAGGCGGTTAAATAAAATTGGGTGGCACCATGCTGCGTTTGAACCGACTATAATTGCGAGGTCTGTTTTGTCCCAATCTTCATAATTACCAGGGACAATATCGCCACCAAATGCACGTTTATAGCCCGCAACGGCAGATGACATGCACAATCTGGAATTGGTGTCTATATTCGCACTGCCTATAAAGCCTTTCATTAATTTGTTGGCGACGTAATAATCTTCAGTAAGTAATTGACCTGAAACATAAAATGCAACGCTATCTGCGCCATATTGTTTAACCGTTTGTTTAAACCCGTTAGCGACTTTGCTTATCGCTACCGCCCACGATGCATCTACGCCATCAACATTTGGCACTAATAAGCGATCGTTATGGCCTAGAGTTTGAGAAAGTGCCATGCCTTTAGAACAAAGTATGCCTTTATTGGCTGGGTGGTCAGGGTCACCTTTTATTGACACTTGTTCGTTCGCATCGCTCGTGGCTATAACGCCGCAGCCAACCCCACAATAAGGGCAGGTTGATTTAACTTGGAAGGCGTTTAACTGGTTTCGCAATTGGCTCACGTAGATGCTCCATTATTGGGTGTCAGCGAAATGAACATTTTTTCACCCTCCAATTTAATAGGAAATGTACGCGAGCAGCCCTTATCCGCGCCCTGTGCTTCTCCTGTATCTAGTGAAATCACCCAGTAATGAAGCGGGCAAGTTACGCTATTATCATGCACAATGCCTTCGCTTAACGGCCCGTCGCTATGGGGGCATTTATCTTGTAATGCAAAATTTTTGTTTTCGGCAGTTCTAAAAATGGCAATTTTCATATCGCCTTGGTTTACTGTGCGTGTGCCGCGTAGTGGCACGTCGTTAATTTCACCAATTGCGTGCCATTTTATTGCTGTTTCGCTCATTGAACGGCCTCCAAAGGTAGGGTGGCAAGTGGGTTAAATTCATGTTTATCTACACCGGATACACGTTCTGACCATGGGTCTATTTGTGCAAATTTTTGGCTATATACAAAAGCTTCATAATAGGCTTCGCGGCGCTTTGTATCCTTCATTATGACGTTGCGAATTTCATCCCAACCCACGCGTTTTGCCCATTTATAAATGCGCTCAAGATAATAGCCTTGCTCGCGGTACATTTGGGTTAATGCACAAATATAAATCATTGCTTCTTGTTCTGTAGCGACATTGCCTAAAACCTGTGTGCCTTGAATTTCTAATCCTGCAGCACCCCCAAAATGTAGCTCATATCCCGAGTCAAGGCAGACGACGCCAATATCTTTACAAGTGGCTTCGGCACAGTTTCTAGGACAGCCCGAAACAGCGAGCTTAAGCTTTGCAGGTGTCCACGAACCCCACATAAATTTTTCGAGTTTGATGCCAAGGCCTGTGCTATCTTGCGTGCCAAAACGGCACCAGTCGGTACCGACACAGGTTTTAACCGTGCGCAAACCTTTTGCATATGCGTGGCCAGAAACAAAGCCAACTTTGCCCAAATCTTCCCATACACCCAACAAATCGGCTTTTTTAACGCCCAGCATGTCAATACGCTGACCACCAGTACATTTAACGGTTGGAATGTTATATTTATCGACCACATCTGCAATGGCGCGTAGCTCGGCTGCTGAAGTAACACCGCCCCACATGCGGGGTACTACAGTGTAAGTGCCATTATGGTTGATGTTGGCATGGACACGTTCATTTACAAAACGCGATTGGCTGTCATCTACATATTCACCAGGATATTGGCAGATGAGGTAATAATTAAGTGCGGGGCGACATTTTAGGCAGCCGCATGATGTTTTCCATTCAAGCGCTTGCATTATTTCTGGGATAGTTTTTAACTGTTTGACGACAATTAAGCGGCGCACATCACCATGTTGCAAATCGGTGCATGGGCACATAGATTCTATCGCATTTGCATCAAACCTAGATCCCAAGGTTAGCGCCATAACTTGTTCGACAAGGCCAGTGCAAGAGCC
>JABSRY010000204.1 GCA_013214985.1 Hyphomicrobiales bacterium | reverse complement strand
ATTCACCCCGATGTTTTGAATTTTCTGGAATCAATAACGGCTCGATTTGTGATACAGCTTCACCTCTATCTTCTGCCATGTTTTTGTCCACTGAAATGTCCGCTTTGTTGTTAATAAAAATACAACTATATCATATATTTAACTGATTTGTAAGTTTATTAACTATCGCATATATGTCCGCTTTAATGTCCAGTATATAAAACAACAATCTTAAAGTGTACAAGTATATCACATTAACATCTGTGAACTAAACATCTGTGAACTAAACATCTGTGAACTAAACATCTGTGAACTAAACATCTGTGAACTAAACATCTGTGAACTATTTATATAATAACAACTAACCTATAAATTGTATATAAATAAATTATTAACTAATTAATTATATATAGATAAACAGTTTATTACTTATAGTGAGGTGACACAATGATACAGATAATTTCGGCAATTCAGCGTAAAGGCGGGGCTGGAAAATCAACAATGTTGCAATCATTGGCTGTTTCCTTAGCTAATGATAATGCAAAAGTTGTTATCATTGATACGGATCCTCAAATGTCATGTATGAAGTGGGCAGAAAGCCTAGAAATCAAAAACCTAGACGTAGTAGAGCATGTGAACGAAAACAGTCTTAGGGACATGATACAAGCATTATCTGATAGAAATTACGATGTTATATTAATAGATACAGCTGGATATGATTCAAGAATTGCTTCGTATGCGATTAAATCCTCCAATTTATTACTCGTACCAACTAGTGGATCAAAATCTTCAATACAGGGGTCCGCAGATACGTGGAAGCATATAGATGAGGAAACAGAAAATCTCAAAATACGACCAATTGTGAAAATTGTGATGTGGAATGTAAATATTCAATCAAATATATTTAGCCATTCAAAAAAACAATTAGAAAATGCAAACTTACCATTACTCGATGTTGTTGTGCCGAGATTAACAGGTTTTGAGGAGATGTCATGGAATGGTGGAATGTCTGTTAAGTCTTCAACAAGAAAAGCAGTGGCATCATTTATTAGTGCACTGCAACGTCACAAATTAATAGATTTTTATGAGGATAAATGACATGACAAAATTAGATGGTGCCAATTTACTTAGAAATATAAAAACTGAAAAAACAAAAAAAATTAAACTAGATCCAATTGGGGAAGGGGAGTATCTAAACAAAATAAGTCCATATCAAACCGAAATGCGAGAAAAGCTAAGAGATAAAGTAAATTTTAATTTTGGTACAACACCTAGATTTGTTTCACAAGAATTTGACAAACTTATGGCTAAAAATAATATAAAAAATCGAAAAGAATTTCTATACAAATTATTACGTGATGCTGGTGCTAACATTCCACCTTATTCCGAAATGGACGGCAGATTATACTAACGAATGGCTGCTTAAATGAGAATCGAAGCGGCACAATACCGGGACAGGACCATTAGTGCTTCACACCCTTATCCCCAATCAAGTCGACATAATTGCCGTTATGATTATAACTGACGGGGGCTTTCATAAATATTTCATGTAATTGGTCAATATCATACATTTCGCACGCGGTTTTGATTTGCTCTATTACTATTTTAAAATCATGCCATTTTAGGAAAACTTCATCTGCTGCCATAATTCTTTTATGTTTAGTTTTACTGACATTATTACCAACTAACAGTTCTTCATACAGTTTTTCGCCAGGTCTAAGCCCAGTAAACTCAATTTCAATATTGCCATCTGGGTTTGTAGCATCCATAATTGATAAATTGGAAAGCATAATCATTTGACGAGCTAGATCATATATTTTGACGGGTTCGCCCATATCTAAAACATAAACCTCCCCACCATTTGCCATGGCGCCAGCTTGGATAACAAGCTGCGCGGCTTCTGGTATTGTCATAAAAAATCTGATAATTTTTGGATCTGTTACAGTAACTGGACCACCGGCTTCTATTTGTTTTTTAAATAGCGGCACTACTGAGCCTGAAGAGCCCAATACATTGCCAAACCGAACTATTGAGAAGCATGTATCATTATCTTCATCACTCAGCGCTTGTAAGACTAATTCTGACATACGCTTTGACGCACCCATCACATTGGTGGGTCGCACCGCTTTGTCGGTAGATACGAGTGTGAAATATTTAACCCCATATTGAATGGCAGCCTGCGCCATATTGTAGGTGCCAATTACATTATTATAGACACCCTCCATTATATTTTGTTCAACCAGCGGTACGTGTTTATATGCTGCAGCGTGGTATATGGTGTCTACATCATATTTTTTAAATATATTGTTTATGTTTGCTTTAGATTGAACACTGCCTAAAATCGGCACCAAGTTAATATTCAATTTATCTTCTTTAATTTTTTTATTAAGTTCTTGTTCGATTTTATAAAGTGAATATTCACCATTATCCATAATAATAAGCTGCGAAGGCCTACTTACTAAAATTTGTCGGCATAATTCGGAACCTATTGAACCAGCGCCACCCGTAACTAATATAGTATTATCCTTAATACATTTAGAGAATAGTTCTTTATTGGGCGTTACTGGTTCCCGGCCTAATAACTCAGTTACATCAATATCTCTTATATCGAGCTCTGCTTGTTTACCATCCACAATTGTATTGATATGCGGTAAAGTTTTAACCGCTACATTACAATCTTCTAAGCCAAAAATTATTTTACGACGGATTGATTTTCTTACGCTTGGCATTGCCACCAATATCATCTCTACATTCAATTTTTCGACAAGTAACGGTGCGTCTGTGCTTGGGTATATATTGATACCGTCTATTTTAAGACCATGTAGGTCTTTGTTATCATCGATAAACCCGACTGGTTTATATTCTGCTGAGTTTTTCATCATTTGCAGAACTTGATTGCCAGATTCTCCTGCTCCATAAATTAGTACGCGTACTGTATTGCGTCCGCTATTAAGCGTACTCTTAAGAATAACTCGAGCAAAAAGTCTCATTGAAATCGTTGAAAACGAAAAAATAATCGCATATAATATAACTAAACGCCTGGGAGAAAAACCTAAAAGCACGTTAGTTAGTAGGTAAAAAACAAAACTAATATTAATAATCGCTAATATAATACGACCGATTGATTTTAAGCCAACGAATCTAAAAACATCTTTGTAGAGTGAAATAAAATAAAATAATAAAATTGCTACCGCAGAAACTATCAGCGCAACTGTCAATATTCCGATATCTTTATTAAAAGCGGGTAACGATTTTTCGATGAGAATAAAAGCAACTAAAAACGAAATTAGAGAGAATAGAAAATCAAATAAAATAATTATAAATATTTTGTTTTTTCGTTTCAAATTCTTAATTTTATTTTCAATTATATGACGGTTCATGTTTCTCTATGCCCAAAATAATAACTTTATTTCACAGATACTTACAAATAATAATTTTAAGTAATTTAACGTGATATTTACTATAAATTC
Source organism: Hyphomicrobiales bacterium (assembly GCA_013214985.1). Classification (GTDB taxonomy): domain Bacteria; phylum Pseudomonadota; class Alphaproteobacteria; order Rhizobiales; family OSC116; genus OCS116. The sequence goes on along the minus strand of JABSRY010000204.1, from coordinate 1,897 downwards.
TTTATAAAATCAATAGTAGATTAATAATGAGGAGAATCTGAAACATCACATACAGATTAATTGGTTCTGTCGCAAAGATTTTAGATTTTCATTGATATTTATCTCTGACTCTATAAACATGTTAAAACAAGCAACATATTTAGGTTACCCCGATGATATCATTTTCAGGCAGTCACTTTCCAAAACAGGCCATTTTATATGGTTCTGTCGCAAACTCCTAAAGCAGACGGAGTCGCTCTTTTGTTAGGCACAGTTATTCAGCGAGTGCCGCAAATTGTTGGAAAGAGGTTTCCCCAGTGGTTCCAAATTGTTGTTTGCGGATCATATGTGCAACCTCAATTCCCTCCAGTGTAGCAAAAGCGGAGTGGAACGACTTGAACCCCATCATTTGTTTGGTCAATTTCTTGATGAACCTGTGGTAATGCTCCCATTTTTAGTGGGCTTCAAAAGTAGAACCGATTATGCAGCCTTGGCTTGAGCCAAAGCTAGTTTCTGTATTGGCGTTATTCCGCCTATGGCCATGTTAGGTCTCTCATTGTTATAAGTCCACAGCCAGTTTGTCGCGGATGATTGCACTTCCTCAATTGTTGTAAAGATATGCTGTGCCAACCAGTCATATCTAACAGTTCGGTTGTATCGTTCAACGTAGGCGTTTTGTTGTGGATTGCCTGGCTGAATGAATAGTAGACTAATGTTATGGTTCTCAGCCCATATCGCCAACAGGCTGCTAATATATTCTGGGCCATAGCATATCATGAAGGGATGTATATTTAGCGATTTTCGCGTAAAACCCGTAGGGTTGTCAGTGGAAATCGCTAAATATTGATTTTATCAATAAGCTCTAAAAGTAAGTTTTAAATCTAACTTGAGGAGATAGTCATGATTAATATTGCTAGTATTCCAACAAAACAGGTCCTTGTTGCAATCGATATTGCAAAATCACGACATGAGGTTTTAATTGCTTTCCCAAATAAAAAACGCCGCAAAAAAATGTCTATTCTAAGCAATAAAAAGGATTACGATAGATTGGTTAGTTATTTGCAAAGTTTGGATGCCTCAGTATCAATTGGGTTTGAACCCACTGGAAACTATCATCGGACATTGGTACATTACCTATATAGAGCAGGATTTGAATTATGGTCGTGTCCCGGTATTGTGCCGCTTCTTAAACCGCATATACTGCGCACAAGGAGAATATAAATGGGACAGAAAGTTACGTCAGAATTCAAACAAGAGGTTGTCCGTGTTGCACTGACCAGTGGTCTAACACGAAAGCAAATAGCATCAGACTTTAAGATTGCTTTTTCAACGCTGAGCCGGTGGATAAGGGAGGAACGTGATAACGTTATTGAATCAGAACCACGAGGTGATTTAATTCAAGAGAATGAGCGTTTGCGCAAAGAAATCCGTCTACTTCGTGAGGAGCGGGAAATATTAAAGAAGGCTACCCAGTTCTTCGCGAAGCTAAAATCATGAGGTTTAAGTTTATTGAAGAACAGCTTGGCAAGCTACCCATTGAACGTTTGTGCCAAATCATGAATGTTAGCACCCGTGGCTATCGAGCTTACCGTGCACGGACAATGAGCCAAAGCCAACGAATTGACATGGTTTTGTTAGCCCATATACGTGACCAGTTTGTGTTGAGCCACAACAGTTACGGCAGACCAAGGATGACCGAAGAATTGAAAGAGCTGGGTTTACAAGTTGGACATAGACGCGTTGGTCGCTTGATGCGTCAGAACAATATATCGGTTATCAGAACCCGCAAACACAAGGCTACAACGGACAGTAACCACAAGTTTAATATTGCACCTAATCTGCTATAGCCTGACGCCTTTAATTTGATTCAAATTTGCCCACCCCAAAAAGTTCTTCAGTGGTACATTGTTGTCGTCGT
>JABSRY010000203.1 GCA_013214985.1 Hyphomicrobiales bacterium | reverse complement strand
TTTTTTGATGCTGTTTATAGGTTTTTGCAAAAACATGCCCGCCTGTACCATCTGCAACAAAAAATATATAATCCACCTTTGCGGGGTTTAGCACTGCTAGAATAGATGCTTTGCCTGGGTTTGAAATTGGTGTGGGAGGCAACCCTTTGATTTGATATGTGTTATAAGCTGTTTTGGCTTTTATTTCGCTTTTGCGTAATGACCGATCTAACTTATATTGCCCTTTGGTAATGCCGTAAATAATGGTTGGGTCTGACTGGAGGCGCATTTTTTTCTTTAAGCGATTGATGAATACTGCTGCAACTTCTGGCCGCTCTTTTGCTAGGCCTGTTTCTTTTTCGACGATTGAAGCAAGAATAACCACTTCTTCTATTGAGGATAAAGGCAAATCAGTTGCATGTTTACCCCACAAATTTGCTAAGAATTTCTTTTGTGCTTCTTGCATTTGTTTAATGAGATTGTTACGGTTTAGGCCGCTTTCATATAAATATGTTTCGGGCAATAGGCTGCCTTCGGCGGGTGTTAGTTTTATTTCGCCTGTTAACAAGGGGGCGTTTTTAAGTTTGTTTAAAATTTGTGCGGTTGTTAGGCCTTCGGCGAAGGTTAGTTTATGTTGAATACTTTGGCCTTCGACAAATATATTCATAATATCGCGCATGCTAGAGTTGGCGGGGATTTTATAATTACCTGCTTTTAGGCGCGTGTCATTGCCTTCCCATGCCACTAAATATCTATATATATCTTGATTCAGAATTAGTTTTTGATTTTCCAACCGTTCTGAAATATGGGTTAAATCATCGCCTGGTCTTACTTGAAATGTGGTTTCTAATTCTACATCATTGCTTGCTTCGAATAGTTGAGTGACGCCAACCCATGAACCGACGATGACAAGCACAACTATTAGGCATAGCGTGATAAGACTGCTTAATGCACCCCAAATAGATGCGGATGATTTTGATTTACTTTTTTCTTTCACGGGTTTTTTGCGCTTTTCTTTTACGGTTTTAATTTTGAGTTGTTTTTGTATCTTTCGACGCGCCAAATAACTTGGCCTACTATCTATGCCGTTAATTTTAGAATCGGTAGTTTTTTGGTCATCGAACATTAATTTTGCTTTTCAACTCACGTTTAAATATTATAATTTAGAGATATGTTCAAATAAAGTTAATCTTTAAATCTTTTTATCAGCAGGGATGCATTTGTACCACCAAAGCCAAAACTGTTGGAAAGCACTATATCAACTTGTTTTTCTTTTTTAACTTTTGGCACCAAGTCGATTTTTGTATCCATTGACGGATTGTCCAAGTTAAGCGTGGGTGGCACGACATTATCGCGAATTGCGAGGGTTGCAAAAATTGCTTCTATTGCGCCAGCACCACCAAGCAAATGGCCTGTTGCAGATTTAGTTGAGCTCATTGTTAGCCCTTCGCCTCCGTTGCCAAATAGGCGTTCCACTGCGCGTAATTCTATTTCATCACCCAGTGGTGTTGAGGTGCCATGGGCGTTAACATAGTCGATTTCATCGGCAGTAACGCCTGCGCGTTCTATACAAGCTTTCATTGCTCTAAAAGCGCCATCGCCATCGGCAGCGGGTGCGGTAATGTGATGGGCGTCGCCAGACAAACCGTAACCGCAAATTTCGCCGTAAATTTTGGCGCCACGGTCTAATGCATGTTGTAATTCTTCTAGCACGACAATGCCTGCGCCCTCGCCCATGACGAAGCCATCACGGTCTTTATCATAAGGACGTGACGCGGATGTTGGGTCATCGTTAAACCCTGTAGACAGTGCTTTACAAGCAACAAAACCTGCAATGCCGATACGACAAATGGGGCTTTCGGCGCCGCCTGCTATCATCACATCTGCATCGCCTAATGAGATTAGACGGGCAGCATCGCCAATGGCGTGTGCGCCAGTGGAACAAGCGGTTACGACACTGTGATTTGGCCCGCGGAATTTATATTTTATGGAAACATGACCTGAGATTAGGTTGATTAAGCGACCAGGAATGAAAAATGGGCTGACCCGCCTTGGGCCACGCTTTTCCATCATAACCGCGGCATCTGCAATGCCGCTTAAGCCGCCAATACCAGAACCAATAAGCACACCAGTGCGGCATTCATCTTCGTAATCGCTTGGTACCCAGCCTGAATCTTCGACTGCTTGAATGGCTGCAGCAACGCCATAAATGATAAAGTCGTCTACTTTTTTCTGCTCTTTGGGCAGCATATATTTATCGGCATTAAATGTGCCATTCGTGCCATCGCCGCGCGGAATTGTACCTGCAATTTTTGCTGCCAAGTCACCTGTTTCAAAATTTGTGATTTTTGAAATGCCTGACTGACCATCTAACAGTTTGCTCCACGTTTCCTCGACACCGTCGGCCAAAGGTGTAACCATACCCAAACCAGTGATAACAACACGTTTTAACATAAACACGACCTTACTTTATTTTCTAAGTAATATTATATTACTTGATTAAATTAAGGTATTTATAAAAATGTTGCAAACAACATTGTTTGATTTTAACGCTTTTTATACACATCTATGAATAATTATTGAAAAAAAGCCCATAAAAAAACAGCCCACTTAAAATTAAGTGGGCCGTTTGTACAAATATCGAAATATTGATTATTTATTTTCTGTGATGAATTTAATTGCATCACCAACAGTTGAAATATGTTCAGCTGCATCATCCGGAATCTCTACTGAGAATTCATCTTCGAATGCCATAACAAGTTCTACTGTATCTAGGCTATCGGCACCTAGATCGTCGATGAAGCTTGAAGCTTCTTGAACTTTGTCTGCATCAACACCTAGATGTTCAACAACAATTTTTTTTACGCCTTCTGCTATATCACTCATTATATTTCCTTCGTTTTACTGCGTAAAAGCATAATGCCAACCGCAAATATAGTTGTTTTCTATGGTTTAACCATAAAACCACAAACATTTGGTGCACTAGCTTCCTTAAATGTTTGCACTCTGTTGCACTTTTTTTTAAAAAAATCAAGTTAAGATTTTAATTAAAGGTAAAAATATCATAAAAACATGCGTTTTTACCGAAATTTACCGTATTTTCGCACAGATTAGCCAAATACGAACATACGAAAACGATTAAACCATCAACATGCCACCATTAACATGCAAAGTTTGGCCTGTAACATAGGCTGCTTCATCGGATGCCAAATATACAGCCGCAGAAGCAATTTCTTGCGCTGTACCTAATCTTTTTGAAGGGATATTTGCCAAGATTGCATCGGTTTGTTTTTCGTTAAGTTCGTCGGTCATTGGAGTGGCGATGAAACCTGGTGCAATTGCGTTAACTGTAATGCCCCTATTGCCGACTTCTTGTGCTAAAGATTTACCTAAACCAATGATAGCAGCTTTTGATGCTACATAATTGGCTTGACCAGGATTGCCAGCAACCCCCACAACCGATGAAATGTTAATGATTCGGCCATGACGTGCTTTCATCATACCGCGCATAACAGCGCGGGATAAGCGCATTGCTGCGGTCAGGTTTACCGAAATTACCGCATCCCAATCGTCATCTTTCATACGCATAAACAAACCATCGCGCGTGATGCCCGCATTATTAATTAAAATATCGACGCCGCCCATTGCTTTGATTGCTGAGGGTACCAATGCTTCGATGCTATCTTTGTCGGATAAGTTACAAGGCACTACATGCACGTTACTACCTAGGCTATCTGCCAGCTCTTGCAATACATTTTCGCGTGTGCCAGAAATTGCTATTGTTGCACCTTGAGCATGAAACGCTTCGGCAATTGCCCGACCAATACCGCCTGTCGCGCCAGTGATTAGTGCTTTTTTACCTGTTAAATCAAACATAGATTTGCCTTTTATAATTTTACAATTCAAATATAAGCAATTTAAAATTGGTTACAATGATTCATTCAAGAAACTTCGGGGATTCATTCAAGAAACTTCGGGGATTCATTCCATAAACTTTGGAGATTTTGGTTTATTTTATAACGTATTTATTATCGATATTTTCTGGATCTTTTACGGTAATTAGATTTTCGAACTGCTTTATATATTCGGCATCCAATTGATGCTCTTTTGCGCCTAATAATATTATGTCACGATACCAATCACATGGCAGCAAACCCACCTCTAAGTCACTTTTTTGTACATAATAGGTGATTGTTTTGACTTCTTTGCCATTAAGAATAACTATAAAATCGTCGCTACGTTGATAGTTATATTCGACTACATTTAAAGCGGCCAGTTCATTTACGTTCATTTCATAAACCACACCATGAACGATGTCTTTTTCATCGGCCGTTTTGATGATTGCAGCTTTGCCTGAGCCATCTTTGCCTTTTTTTGCAAAAGAAACATAGTGTGAATGCGCATAGGCTGTGCCTAAAAGCCTTTATTGAGGGGCAACGATCTCTTAAACGCGCACTAAGCATATTTGAGCCATACGCAAAATATTTGATTTTGTTTGAGTTCATAATAACACCTCTTAATTGAAGCTATATGATTATAGCATTTTTATTAATGCATCGATTTCCTCTGGCGTACCGCAAGAAAATGCGCTTATATTTTTATCTATACGCCTGACCATACCTGTTAGAACCTTACCTGAGCCGATTTCTATTAGTTGCTCGATGCCATTTTGCCCCATAAACAAAATTGATTCGCGCCATTTAACGGTGCCTGTTACTTGCTCGACCAGTAATTTACGGATGGTTTCTACATCGGTAACTATATTGGCCGACACATTGGCGATTAGCGGGACTGTTGGTGCGCTCATTTTGACATCTGCTAAGGCATCTTGCATTGCATCGGCAGCGGGTTGCATTAATGAGCAATGGAAAGGTGCGCTAACCGGTAAAATGATGGCGCGTTTTGCACCTTTTTCTTTGGCGATAATTAATGCGCGTTCTACAGCTGCTTTATGCCCTGAAATGACCACTTGGCCATTTGCATTATCGTTTGCTGCTTGGCAAACTTCGCCTTCTGCTGCTAGTTTTGCAACTTCTATTGCTGCATCGAAATCTAGCCCGATAAGGGCTGCCATTGCGCCTTGACCAACAGGACAGGCTTTTTGCATGGCTTGGCCTCTGATTTTTAGTAGTTTTGCGGTATCTGCTAAACTAAACACCCCTGCTGCTGTTAGCGCTGAATATTCGCCAAGCGAATGGCCTGCTACAAATTTTGCTTTTTCGGCAATATTTATGCCGTTTGATTCTAGAATACGCATTACGGCTAGGCTGACCGCCATTAACGCGGGTTGGGCGTTTTCGGTTAATGTGAGTTCGTCTGCGGGGCCATCAAACATTAATTGTGAAAGATTTTGACCTAATGCATCATTCACCTCTTCGAACAC
>JABSRY010000202.1:1738-5370 GCA_013214985.1 Hyphomicrobiales bacterium | reverse complement strand
ATGTATGGGTACATTGAAATAACCTCTCAGAAATGATTTTGCTGCGCTAAGATCCGCTGTTTGAGCAGCTTTTTGCATGTCATCTAGGCTCATATTGTCGAGCAAAATCACATCTGCCTTGGCATTTATTGCTTCATCTAATTGGGTTAAATAGTCAATTTCGACTTCGATTTTAACCAAATGACCCGCATGTTTTTTTGCAAGATTAACTGCTTTTGCAACGCCGCCTGCAACGACGATGTGGTTGTCTTTTATCATGATGGCATCATCTAATGCAAAACGATGGTTAAAACCGCCACCGCACCGAACCGCATATTTTTCGACGCTACGCAGTAAAGGTGTTGTTTTGCGGGTGCAAGTAATGCGGGTATTTGTGCCATGGCAACGCTTAACAAATTTGTTAGTTTTACTGGCGATACCTGATAAATGCCCCATAAAGTTTAATGCAACGCGTTCGGCAAGTAGGATGGCGCGGGCATTGCCGCTTACTTTTGCAATAACATCGCCTGCATTAACGGTTTCGCCGTCGTTGATTGAAATATCAAATTCTATAGTTGGGTCGACTATTTCAAAGGTAAGTTTGGCAATTTCTACACCAGATAATATGCCATCTTCACGGGCATTAAACTCGCCAAATGCGGTGGCATTTTCATCGACCACGGCATGAGAAGTAATGTCGCCTAAACGGCCATAATCTTCTTTTAACGCGGCCTCGATTAGAGGTTTTGTAATAATATTTGGAAGCGGAGCAAGGCGCATAAACATTTGCTTTAAGATTGTTTAAGTTAAGATGTATAGAGCATTATATATAGAAGAATGCAAGATGCTTTTAAAGGCCTGCATAATTTGCGACGCACGACAAATATCATGATATGGATTTTAAAATTTTTAAGCATAAAAATGGTTATGTTATATGTTTTATTTATTACGTCTATTAGTCTCATGCCGCCTATAAGGGAAGAATATTCTATGAATTTTTGCGAGATTAGTTAATATAAAAATAGTGGTTCGTGACTTGGCATTATTACAATTAAGTATGATTGCTCACGGGTGAATAATTATGAAACCAATGAAACACTATTTTAACAAGTATAAATACTCTTGATAAGGAATTAACAATGGACGCTTCGATACTCAAGCAAACAACAATGACAAAGGCATCGGATTTATTAGTTAAAGCGCTTGAAGTTGAGGGCGTGGAACATATATTTGCTGTACCTGGAGAAGAAAACCTTGATTTTCTTGAATCTTTGCGAACTTCTAGCATTAAACTCATTTTGACACGCTACGAGCAAGGTGCGGGTTTTATGGCCGCAACCTATGGTCGTTTAACGGGTAAGGCTGGGGTTTGTATGGCAACTTTGGGGCCTGGTGCTGCAAATTTTGCAACGCCTGCTGCTTATGCGCATTTGGGGGGCATGCCATTAATTATGATTACTGGCCAAAAACCCATTAAAAAATCTAAACAGGGGCAGTTTCAAATCATTGATGTGGTTAAACTATTTGACCCTATATGCAAAATGTCTAAACAGATTGTACATGGAAATACCATACCTGCATTGGTGCGCGAAGCTTTTCGTATTGCTGAAGAAGAACGGCCTGGTGCTGTGCTTTTAGAATTGCCTGAAGATATTGCCGCAGAAATGACGGATGAAACGGTTATTGAACCGCATATTCGCCATTATGCAGTTGCCAGTGATGGAGTATTAGACGAAGCAGCAGCAATGATTAAGGCCGCAAAAATGCCGCTTGTGCTGATTGGCGCGGGTGCAAACCGTAAAGATGCCCATAATGCTATGGAGGATTTTGTTGATAAAACAGGTATTCCATTTTTCTGTACGCAAATGGGCAAGGGGGTTGTTGATGAACGCTCTGACCTTTATTTAGGTACTGCAGCTTTATCTGACGGTGATTATTTGCATTGTGCGATTAACCGTGCAGATCTAATTATTAATATTGGTCATGATGTTGTTGAAAAACCACCATTCCTTATGGAGAAAAATGGTAAAAAGGTAATTCACATTAATTACAAATCGGCGCAAATTGATGAAGTTTATTTTCCACAACTAGAGGTTGTCGGAGATTTGTGTGCCACCGTAAGCCAGCTCGCAAAAAAGCTGGGTGGCAAGGTTGAATTTGATAAAACCTATTTTGAAATGATACGCGGTGAAATTGAACGGCATGTTGATGAACATGCGGACGACACTCGTTTTCCAGTAATACCGCAGCGCTTTGTTGCAGATACGCGAAAAGTTATGGGTGATAAATACATTATTACCCTAGATAATGGCGTTTATAAAATTTGGTATGCACGTAATTATAAAGCTTACGCACCTAACACAATTTTGCTTGATAATGCTTTAGCCACAATGGGTGCTGGGTTACCCTCTGCAATGATGGCAGCAATGCTGAACCCTGATAGGCGAGTGATGGCTATTTGTGGCGATGGCGGGTTTATGATGAATAGCCAAGAGGTTGAAACGGCTGTACGGCTTGGGTTAAACTTAGTGATTACGGTATTGAATGATGGCTCTTATGGTATGATTAGATGGAAGCAAGCCCATGCAGGGTTTAGTGACTGGGGGTTAGAATTTGGCAACCCAGACTTTGTGAAATATGCAGAAAGTTATGGTGCAACAGGCCACAGAGTGGAGCGAACTGAAGACTTAACTGCGACTTTTGAAAAAGCATTTAACGCGGGCGGCGTTCATTTAATAGACCTACCGATAGATTATTCTGAAAACCAAAAAGTATTGATTGACGAGTTAGAAGCAAAGGTTTGCTTATTATGAATGAAGACATGTTAGACGTTTTTAACCCTTATGATTTGAAATTTATTGAGTCTGTGCCGCTTAGTAATTGGGAAACCGTTGATGAATATTTGACAGTGGCGCGTAGATTGTTTCGTGATCGTAAGGGGTGGTTATCGGCTTATAAACGTGTAGAAATTCTTAAAAAACTGCCAAAATTATGACGGATCGATTTGATGAATTGGCATTTCAAATTGCCAATGAAGGTGGAAAACCGCTTATCGATGCGCGGATAGAAGTGACACGTGCCATTAATGGTGTTGAATTATGTATTACTGAGATGTTTAATTTATCGGGCAAAGAAACGCCGATGGGTTTAACGGCTGCAAGTGATGGACGTATTGCGTTTACCACGCGTGAGCCGATTGGCCCTGTGGTGGCACTATCTGCTTTTAATCACCCGCTAAACCTTATTGTACACCAAGTGGCGCCTGCTATTGCGGTTGGTTGCCCAATTATTGTAAAGCCTGCATTAGACACACCGCTTTCTTGTAAGGCATTTGTTAATATTTTATATGAAGCGGGTTTGCCAGAAGAATGGTGCCGCTTTGTTGCCTGTGATAACCAAGTAGCCGAAAAATTAGTGACCGACAAGCGGGTGGCATTTTTTAGCTTTATTGGCTCGTCTAAAATTGGTTGGATGTTACGCTCTAAACTAGCACCTGGCACGCGTTGCGCGCTAGAACATGGTGGCGCTGCGCCAGTGATTGTTGATGAAAGTGCAGACATTGAGGCTATGATGCCAAGCCTACTTAAAGGCGGGTTTTACCATTCTGGTCAGGTATGTGTGTCTGTACAGCGGGTTTTTGCGCCAAAATCTAT
>JABSRY010000202.1:0-1728 GCA_013214985.1 Hyphomicrobiales bacterium | reverse complement strand
GCACAAGGTGCTTCTAAACTTGTTGTTGGCAATGCTATAAATGAAGATACGGACTGCGGTCCGCTTATTCGGCCACAAGAAGTTACACGGATTGCGCAATGGGTGGATGAAGCTAAAGCTGCTGGAGCAAAGGTGTTAACTGGCGGTGAGAAGTTGGGTGACAGATGTTATGCGCCAACCGTTTTATTGAACCCACCCGCGGATGCAATGGTTTCTACGACAGAAATATTTGGCCCAGTTGTTTGCGTATATGATTATGATACAATTGATAATGCGATTGAGCGTTCTAATAGCTTGCCATTTGCTTTTCATGCATCGGTATATACTAAAAACCTAGACGTTGCGATGAAGTCTATTCAAAACCTGGATGCAACTGCTGTTATGGTGAATGATCATACGGCGTTTCGTGTTGATTGGATGCCATTTGCTGGCCGCCATCAATCGGGCTATAATACAGGTGGTATTGGTTATACGATGCGCGACATGACGCATGATAAAATGGCCGTGATAAAATTATAAAATTAGCTAGGTTTTATAAATGATAACTTAAATATGGAGGCGTGATTGCCTCCATATTTATGTAAATTAAGCAGTTTGACGTTGAGAGCGTTTAAGAAAAAGAATCAGCGCCGACTATAGCCATTTCTTTTTTTGAAACCAAAGTATTTGAAAGAAAACTAGCACAAAGCATAGCAGCACAAATAACCAAAATGAGGGAATATAATCCATACCAGGCATACCAGCAACATTAACCCCAAGAAGACCCGTAAGGAACGACAAGGGTAGAAATATGGTTGCCATTATAGAGAATAGGTGGGTGTTTTTATTAAGCCGTTCGTCATTTTCTTTTTTGATTTCGTCATTGATAATGATAGTTCTATCGCGTAAATCGTTTAGGCTTTCAATATAATAGAGCATTCTGTTGTTATTCTCTACCATTTGATCGTGACAAGCCCCATGAAGCCACTCAAATTGATTTAGGACCAAGCGATTATAGACTTTTTCTTGCGGTATAATGTGCCTGCGGGCGATTGCTATTTGAGTTCTAATGGTACCCAAGTCAATATCCTTTGAACTGACTTCATGGCTTTCAAAATCTTCTTCTATTGCATCGACGGCACTTTGAAGGGTTTCAAAATGTGGTTCGAGTTTTTCTATAATTTGATTGGTGAATGTTGCAATAAAATCGCCCGTGTTTTTGGGCGCATGGTTATTGTTAATTAGATCTGCAATATAATCGATGATGCCTTCGGTCTGATCTTGAAGGGTGATAATGACGTTTTTATTGACCAACATATGCACAGAAACCATGTCGCTAATTTTACAATCAAGGGTGCCTTTGACTGACCTTAAATATATGACGGTGTTGCCATCTCGGTTTACCAGACGGGGCCTTGAATTGTTTTCTAATAGGCCTGTTATGATATGATCGTCAACGGAAACGATTTCTGCAATTATTTTTTTTGTATCTTTATTTTTATTACATAGATGGAACCAAACATAGCCCCCAAGCTCTAGCTCGACGGGTTTTAGGGACTGAGGTTTATCTACAAATCCGTCTCCGTGAATGGCGGCTGAGTGTAAAATGGCTGGTGAATTAAGTAAATCGATCAATGGTTAGTTACTCCAAGGTTTCTCATTTTTTGTCTTTGTATACACGCCTCACTCCAAGACCCGAAAGTCTTGATGTGATATTATACGGAAATTATCTGTAACTTGATCTCGGAA
>JABSRY010000201.1 GCA_013214985.1 Hyphomicrobiales bacterium | reverse complement strand
AAAAGCGAGACCAGACGCTTACTAAAAAAACTACAACTTACTTTTTTCAAATAAAGGGCATTATGCTAATTTATCCAAATCAAAAACTAGCTATTATCATCGATGGTAATAATTTATATGCCACAGCAAAAAACCTCGAATTTGAAATTGATTATGGGGTTTATTGACTAAAAGAACGGTTTGTCCGACGGCATGTCTGTAATCCTTACTGGGACTGGTTTTCAGCCCAAATATCGATTTCATAAATTTAGTAATAAATTTAATAACTCTTTGAATATTCAAAGTATTTTTTTGATGTCAAATTCATAAATATTTAAATATAATTTGAGATTGAGCCAGGATGAGTGCTAAATGGGGTCGAGTCCGGTAGGAGGCAGAATCATATCATAAGGAATTTATGTTCCATGCTAATAAACCTTGCGATGACACCAATAGGCTTTAGAGTGAAATTCTTGCATATTTTAACGATATTAAAAGGAATTTATTATGTTTAAAAAAATATTACTGGCATCGGTGATGATATTTACAATCGCTACAGCCAATGCATCAGATGGATTGATACGGATAAAAAGCAATCACAATGTTGAGACGACGACTGAAAAATTTGTTAACATTCTAAATGATAAAAAAATGACTGTATTTACCATTATAAAGCATCATGAAGGGGCAATGAAAGTAGACCAGAAACTACGACCTACCAATGTGGTGATATTTGGCAACCCCAAAATTGGTACACCGTTAATGAATTGTGCACAAAACATTGCAATTGACCTACCTCAAAAAGCTTTGATTGCTGAAGATGAAAAAGGTGATGTTTGGCTGAGCTATAATGACCCTGCATATTTGGTTAAACGCCATGATATTAAAGGATGTGATAAAATAATTGCTAAAGTTACTGGCGCATTGGCAAAATTTGCGGCAGTTGCGACAGTTAAATAGGCGCAGTACCACCGAAACTACGAAAATGGGGTAGTTGGCGGGAGAGTGTGAAATGACACCAGCTCGAATGAGTCATTATTCATCGTCTTTTGATGGATTTGTATCTGGTTTGGGTTGATCTTGTTTTATACCGCTTTTGTACTTAGACCTAGCTGCACAGTACCCTGACAAGGATAAAATATGAGCAATGTAGTTAATTTCTTACCCGTGTTGACAATGAATAAATTGTTTATTCATGAATTAATGGAAGCTCCAACGCCTTGTTTTGCACTAGGTTTTGTTGAGGAAAGAGGAGAGTTGAGTGGTTTTATTGCAATGCGGCCAGAGTACCCCATCCCATCTGAGGCTACGGCTCAAGGCTTTAATTTTGGTCATTCAATGCTAGGTGAAAAAGAAGACCCAATCTTACACTTTGCCTTCGAGTTTTACGGCCATGCTATATATAATGGTCTTGTGAGCGCAGGTAATCCAATTATTCAGGCGGTTATTACCAAAATGGTAGAGACGCGAGACTATTTCTTTTTTGCAATCAGTCCTAATAATACCGTCACTGCTTTTCGATCACATCTAGAGAATGAAAATCTTGCAGGATTGAAAACTAATCAAGAAAAATATAAAAGTACGATTTGTGATGTTGATAAGTACGAAAATACAGTTAAACTTTTCACCAAAAACCCTGACCCGAAGGGTGAAGTTATGCAGTGGGTTTGTCGTACAAATTGGGATTATTTGGATTTGTCTAAAAATAGATTAGAGTTATCACCAAGCTAGCTTAACACTTGTGGTCCTGTCTGTAATAGAATCCCACACTCTCTTCATCGCAAGGTTTGTTCGTAGAATAGCGCTAAGGAAAAACAAATGAGGTATAGTTTTTTGCACTGCATTACCTTACGTTTTATGCTATATAAACCTGCAAACTATCTGAATGATTGGCTTTTTATTTTATGAATTGGAGAAATATTACTAATAGAGGAAGTTCTTACAGCCTAGGCCATTTGAAAAATTTTACATTTCAATTCATTCAACAGGCTATAAAAGGTAAGCCCGAACGATCTTATGACATTGATGTAGCTTTCAGTTGGCACTGTTATACTCGTGCGCCTTCAGAAGCCGACACTAATGTTTTGCATCAAGGTAGAGAAGTAAGATGCTTTTGCCCAGAGAGATACAAGTACTCACTTTTATTGCCTGATATTATCCAGACATTGGGCGAACACTATTGTAAGCAAACAGGAAAAGGTAATTATTTTATAGTTAAGGTGATTGATGTCGAAAATATAAAAAATAACTATGAAATATATTTTCAATTAAAAAAACAAAAAAAATCTAAGAATTTACAATTATTCGTTCAGAGTGCTTATGTTCGAAACATTCCCGACCCATACAGAAATAAGAAAAAGAAAATACGCTTTGCTATTTTAGTTCATAATGTAAAACACGGAAAACAAATACGGACATAAAAAAACCTCGTAAAAACGAGGCTTCTTTCACGAGACATCTTGATTATTTTCACGCTTGGGTGAAAACCTCGTAAATGAGGTGTGATAAGCTCATGGGCTAACCCATACTCGCTAGAATGCTTACTCCTGTATATTAACATATTTATCGTTAAAAACAAGATAATACTTTTTTGAACGATTGGTACTGAGAATACTTAAAATTCAAAGTGACAACATTTCACACGTATCCTCAACATACCCCTTAAAGTCTTTGGACCCTATCAAGGCTGAATTAATATGGAGACACACTTGGCAAACTAGACGACAAGCAGAAATTGCTATATTGGGTAATTTGTTAGGAAAGGACCAAATGTAACATAGGGGTCTTTATTTTTGTTTTCCATCATGATTCTTCGCTTATTTTTGGTTCCCAGAATTTGGTATGAATTAGTGCAATAATTTTGGGTCAGCCAGATTGAATTCATCTCGGTTGTTTTCGTGGCTTAAATCATATTCTCCATGACGTAATATGTGTTTTCATCCTCACAACTTGGCAATACCCTCATATCTCGTCAAGTCCTTTACCTAAATATCGGTTTTAAGAATTTTTCAATACATTTACATTAATTTAAACTCATTGACTTAGTCGACACTTGATTTGGTCAGTTGTAGTTTTCGGAATATTTAATAAAATTAAAACTATATAAAAGGAATATTTATGTATCGCAAGTTATTGGAAAATACTAAAATTAATACACGCATGTATTTGGCTCTGGCCATACCAGTTTTGGTACTATTGGGGCTAGCGAGCTATATCTTTTATCAAGGTTATACAAAAACAGTATTATTAGATAAAATCAACAAGCTCGAACATTTCTCACCTTATATGACCGACATGATTGATGAATTGCAGGTTGAGCGTGATGACACAATTTCAGTTATTGCCAATGAAGGTAATGCGGCAGCTGTTAAAGAGCTCAGACATCAACGAGAATTAACAGATGAACATTTAGTGGCGTTTGAAAAAGAGTTTAAAGCAGTTGATTGGTCAATTTATGGTCCAAAATATGCACATCAAGTAGAAGCTATTGAACGTCATTTGACGACTTTAAAAGATTTTAGATTGTTGGTTGATGCTGGCGAAAAAACCACAAAGCAAGCCACTGCTGAATATGAATCTATTATCAATGAATTACTGGATGGGGTGATGTTTATGAGCCATCTTAGCCAGGACACACATTTGACGAATAAAATCAATGCTTTTACCAGTTTTTTAGAAATGAAGGAATTTGCAGGTATCGAACGTACATTGGGTACACAAGGTTTTTCATTGGGTAAGTTCGATAGCCATACCCACCGTGAGTTTATGGCGATGATTGACAAGCAAGAAGCTTACCATAATATATTTTTACATGCAGCTGATGAAGAACAGATCGTTTTTGTAGAAGCTAAGCTAAAGGGCGATGATTTTTCTAAAATTCATGATATGCGTGAAGTGGCCATTGAAAGTGTATATGATGCGGAACATGATGTTTCGTCTATACCTTTAGAGGAGTGGAAGCTCGCTAACGAACATAAGATAGCCATTTATAAAGAGATTGAAGATTATTTATCTGAAGACATACAGCGTTATACAGAGAGCCATGCGGAAGCTGAGTATATGCAACTATATTTGATTGGTGGTTTTATACTGATTTCTCTTGTTTTAGTATTTGGGTTTGGTTGGATGATTGCAAGGTCTATCGTTAATCCAATTAAATTAATCACCCATTATATGGGTCGTTTGGCTGACAATGATTTAGAAGCTATTCTTAAATTAAGCACTAAACGTAAAGATGAAGTTGGAGCAATGGTCAGATCTCTAGCAGTGTTTAAAGAAAATGCCACGGAACGGAAAAATGTTCAAAAGGAACGCGAAGCTTCCGATGCGGGTAAATTGGAGAAAGCCAAGTATATCTCTAATTTGATTAAAACCTTTAAAACTTCCACAAACCAGACCATTGTCACGGTACGTAGTGCATCTGATAGTTTAGGAGTGGCCTCAGCGGGTTTAACAAGTTCGGCTGTGGAAATGAAAACCGAAAGTACTAGCGTTACCAATAATATTGAAACAACTTCGCAAAATATTACTGGGGTGGCTTCTGCTGCTGAAGAAATGGTTGCCTCAATCAATGAGATTTCAGAACAGGCTGCACGTTCGACCGACATGGCTAATACCGCCAAAGTAAAAACTCAAACTACTGTAAAAATTATTAATACTCTATCGACTAGCGCCACAAGCATTCAACAAGTTGTAAAGTTGATTGAAGAAATTGCCGAGCAAACTAATCTATTGGCTTTAAATGCCACGATTGAAGCTGCAAGGGCTGGAGACGCAGGACGTGGTTTTGCGGTAGTGGCTAATGAAGTGAAATCACTAGCCAGCCAAACTAGCAAAGCCACCGAAGAGATTGCACATCAAATTTCAACCATTCAAGAAGATTCGCTGAACGCCACTGTCGCAATAGAAGAGATGGACGGAATAATTGTTAATTTATCGGAAATGTCTATCGGCGTGGCGTGCGCGGTTGAAGAACAAAATGTTGTGATGAACGAAATTGCTGGTAATATTGCTACTGTTGCGCAATTGTCCGTTGAAAGTACTGATGCTATGAAATTAGTTGACGCATCGGCCAACCAAACTGAAAACATATCAACTGAAGTTGGTGAATATGCTATCAATCTAAAAACACAGTTAGAAAAATTAGAAAGTAATATTTCTGTATTTCTTAAAGATGTTCAAGCTGCTTAATTTGTGGATTTGTAAACGGCAATGTAAAACTAGTCACAGAGCCCGTAATATTTTATTGCTGCGGGCGGAATAAAACTCTACCACTTTTGCCCTCATAGTTATTAGGGTAATTTGCTAGGAAATGACCAAATGTAACATAGGAATGTAAACGGCAATGCAAAACTAGTCCACAGAGGCGGTAATGTTTTATTACTGCGGGCGGAGTAAAACTCTGCCA
>JABSRY010000200.1 GCA_013214985.1 Hyphomicrobiales bacterium | reverse complement strand
AAAAGCCAGTAGCTTTACCAAACATCGCGCCAATGCTTTAAGCCAAAAAGACTGGCTACCTTTATTTAAACAATGTGGCCCTGACATTGACAAGGTTGCGCCTGATTTACGCCAAGGATTAACTAAATTCTTGAGTGATGAGCTTGATTATTTGGATGAAAATTGGCCGCAAAATTTACCCGATGGTATTATCCATGCTGATTTATTCCCCGATAATGTGTTTTTTAAGCAAGGCGAATTGTCGGGTATTATCGACTTTTACTTTGCCTGTAATGATACTTATGCTTATGAAATAGCCATCATAATAAATGCATGGTGTTTTGAAAAAAATGGCGAATTAAACTCGACCAAAGTGCGAGCGTTTTTTAGAGGATATCAGAGCGTTAGGAAACTAAGCCAAGCAGAACTTGATGCCATGCCGATATTATGCCGTGGTGCGGCAATTCGATTTTTATTAACAAGGCTTTATGATTGGATTAATGTACCAGAAGATGCTTTGGTTATCCCTAAAAAACCTGATGAATATATTAGAAATTTGCGTTTTCATCAGAGCATTAAACATTATGGCGAATATGGTATTGAGTAAGTTATGAATGAAGTTGTAAATAAAGTAATAATCTACACCGATGGTGCATGTAGCGGCAACCCAGGCCCTGGTGGTTGGGGGGTGTTTATGAGTTATAATGGCAAAGAACGTGAACTAAGTGGCTATGCGCCTGACAGCACCAATAACCGTATGGAATTAACCGCCACCATTGAAGCACTTAATGTGCTTAAACGGCCTTGTGACATTATTTTATATACCGATAGTGTTTATGTAAAAGATGGCATTAATAAGTGGATGGATGGGTGGAAAGCCCGCAATTGGCGCACTGCGGCTAAAAAACCAGTTAAAAATGTTGAGCTGTGGAAAGCATTAGATGATGCTACTAAACGGCACAATATTGACTGGCGCTGGGTTAAAGGCCATGCTGGGAACCCTGGCAATGAGCGGGCTGATCAATTAGCAACGGGGGCTATTCAAGCCGTTAAAAATGCTTGAATTAGTCTACCATAATTTCTAATTTGTAACTTTTGCCACTTTGGGCATATTGAATATTTAGGGGATTATTCTTATAGTCATCATCGATAGTAACACCCAATATATTATACTTCAGCTGTTTTGGATTGGTTGAACGGACTTGATAAAAGCGCTTTTTAACATCTGTGATGAACACATCATTGGTTAATGCTTCGCTTATATTTAGTGTTAAAATGTTATTTTTATCGATTGATGCTGATTTTATAATAGTTTCTGCCTGCGGTATATGTTTTGGGATTTTGGACGAATAGCCATAAAATTCTATATAGGAACTGGTTTTTGCTAGTTTTCCGCCATTAAGTCCTAAGTTAAACTGTGCGCTTACTGGCAAGCAGATAACATCGCAAACCGCATAGTGGAGCTGTAACTCTAGCTTTGTTTGTTTATCTTCTGCTTTTCTAGATGTTTCTACGAACAGTATAGTCCTATCCTTATAGCCCCAAGTTTCGCCGTATTTATTTATGAACTTTCCTGGGTGTGGAAAATTAAGCGTTATGACATCTGCATTTACATTAGTGCCTGTTATTACTACGATTGGGGCTATGCCTGTGCTGCCTGACGATTTCCAATAGGTTTTATAGTTTTTTGAAATGTTTATTTCTATTGCAATGCTGATTTTTTGGGCGTCTGCCTGCAAAATATGTGCGCGTGCTCCGCTAAATTCGGATAATTGCCAATCGCTTATTAGGCCATTTTGTGCAGAAGCCATACTTATAAAACCCAAAAAACTACTGGTAAAACTTAAAAGCACGCCGATAGTGACTAATAATATTCTCATAATATTTACTTCATTCCATTATTTTTGACAGCATCAAATTTTAACACTTAATTTAATGAGTTGATTTATTCTCTAATTTAGCCTTATGATATTTTTAAGTAATATGAAAATCAAACTTTTGTGAGGCATGTGTGAAATTAGCCAATAAATTACTGATTGCATTACCTAATATCAAAGATCCTAATTTTAATAGGGCGGTTATTTATATTTGCTCGCATAATGAAAATGGCAGCTTAGGATTAATTGTCAACTCACCATCGGAAAATTTGACCATTGGCGACACACTTACCCATTTGAATTTGCCCGAATTTGACATTGATGCCCTTAAAAAGCATGAAGGTGATGCGGCGAAGATTGTTAAAAACTCTATAAAAATGCCGCCGCAACTGTTTGAAATACCTGTTTTAAATGGTGGACCCGTTGAGCATAACCGAGGCTTCATATTACATAGCCAAGAATATGACCTTGATGAACATACTATTCATATTTCTAAAACAATTTCAATGACCTCAACCACTGCTATTTTATCGGATATATCGTTAGGCAAAGGCCCTGAACAAATTTGTTTTGCTATTGGTTATGTGGGTTGGGGGGCAAACCAATTGGAAGATGAAATTGCCGAAAATAGTTGGTTAGTGGTTGATGCGGATGACGACATTATATTTAACCATGAATATGCGCAGAAATATGAAAAAAGCATGCAATTACTTGGTATTAAACCTGAAAACTATTTATCGGTATCCAACATACCGGGGCATGCTTAAGCATTGGCTAAACCAAGTTGGCGGATAAGAAATTTAAGCTATCCTTTGCAGTCATGGGTAAACCAAAACGATAACCCTGCACCCATTCGCAGCCTAAATCTATTAACTCATGTGCTTGCTCGTCATGTTCGACGCCCTCGGCTACCACTTTCAGCCCCAAATCACGGGCTAATTGTATAATTGCTTTTAGGATGATTGGTCGTGTTTCACCGAAATTTTCGCCGCTTATGAAGGATCTGTCTATTTTAATGACATCAAATGGGAAATGATGCAGATAAGATAATGAAGAATAGCCTGTGCCAAAATCATCGACTGCTAGACCTGCACCAATGTCTTTTAGGCGGGTTAAAATTTGACGGGCAAGCTCTGGATTTTTCATTACTAATGATTCGGTAACTTCGAGTTTGAGCGTATTATTAATGACGTTAAACCTGTTTAATACATCTTGCACCTGCTCAACCAGCTTTGGCTGGAACAATTGTAAACTCGACATATTCACCGAGACGAATAGCGGATCGCTGCGGCTAAAAGTGCGTTGCCATATATTAAGCTGTTTTGCGGCTTGGGTTAAAGCAAACTCACCAAGCTCGTGGATTTGCCCCGTTTCTTCGGCCAGTTGGATAAAGTCGCTTGGTAAAATCTCACCTTCGGTTGGATGTTGCCACCTTATAAGCGCCTCGAAGCCAACGGGCCGCATTGTTTCTAATGAAATAATTGGCTGATAGAACATTTCGAACTCGTTGCGTGCAATGGCTTGTCTTAAATCGTTTTCACGGGTGAAGCGATCACTTGTGCCTATTTGCAGGTCGTTCGAAAATAATATTACCGAGTCGTTACCCATTTTTTTGGCGGCGCCTAGGGCTATTTCGGCTTTAAGCAATAAATCTTCGGTTTTTTCGGTTTTATTATCGGCCATGACAACACCCACGCTTGTGGTTATTACGATTTCCCGATCGTTTAACATGATGGGTTCGGCAATAATTTGGCGTAGTTTTTCGGCAAAATCTGTAACGAATTTGGTATCGTCATATTCGGTTAAAATAATTGCAAATTGGTCGGCGCTTAGGCGTGCAACGGTATCTGTTTCCTTAATATTTTTTTCGAGCCGTCTGGCTACCATCATTAAAAGACTGTCGCCGCCTGCAATGCCGACACTATCATTTATGGCTTTGAACCTATCGATATCGACCAATATGAGTGCAGGCAAAGGGTTTGCTTGGTTGTCTGCGCGGGCAAGTGATCTGGATAAGCGATCAAAGAAAAGAGACCTGTTTGGCAAGCCCGTTAAGCCATCATGCACAGCATCTTGAAACAATCTATCTTCGGAGCTTTTGCGAATGGTTACGTCGTTTAGCGTGCCGACAAAGCTAATTAGATAACCTTCATCATCGGTTAATGCCACTGCGCGTAATTCGAACCACAGATATTCGCCACTTGCGGCACGTAGGCGGATATCTTGATCTATTCTGGAATTGCCTTCTTCTAGGATTACAGTTAGTAAATTTTCAAACTTTTTGGTGTCGCGCATATGTATATAATTGATCCAATTATGGACTGAGTCGCTCATTGTGCCGCTATAATAATGCAACAAATCATCTAGCTCTGTGCCACATTTAATGACACCTTCGAGTAAATCCCACTCCCACAACACTTGCCCACTGCCTGCAATGGCAATGTTGGGTATATTGGATTGTAGGGTATTTTGATCGGCCGATTGGGTGATAGCTTCTGGCACTAAACTAGGTGAAGATGGTTGAATATTTTCGGTTTGTAAATTTGCTGTAAAATCTTGCAGCAGTGCAATGAAGGCCATTAGCATAAACATCATATAAACGGCGCTGATTAGCAAATTGAGATATAAAATATCGGCGTTTAACGCCATAAAAATTTGCAAAGCCGACCAAACTGAAAAAAACAGCCATATGGGTATAAAGGTTTTTGCTTTTGAAAATTGATGTGTTGGCCAGTGATTGAAAATAATAGCGCTACCTGCAACGACTACTAAAATTGCATTTATACGTGCAATAGATGCCGCCAAAGATGGTGATAAAAACGCAATAAAAAACCCAATGGCAGCGATAGCGATGGGGGATAAAGTAATTAATTTGGAAAGATTAAGCGTGTAGTTTTTATTAAAGAACGCAAAAACTAACAATAGAGGCAAACTGGTTATTGCTAGCTCTGACAACGCTCTAATGAGCGCCAACAAATATGCATTTTCTGGTAAAACAGCGGTTAAAAACCCAAACTCGTGCAAATTATAGAGGAATGCGCCCCAACCAATGGCCACGGCGACTACAAATAAAATTTCGCGTTTAACAATAAAAAAGCCAGAAACCAAAACGACAAACAAAGTTAAAATACCGATAATTAAACCTTGATAAAAGGGTAAATAACTTAAGTTGTTTTGATATGAATCGGCATCCCATAAGTTAAGCAGGGTTGGGACTTCATCGCCGACACGCGCTAGAAATGTTACCGTTTTATCGGCTGGTAATTCTAGTAGAAAAACATCTTTTCCGTTAATTTTTTGTAAACTGGGTTTTGTACCCGTAGAGGCATAAAGTTGGACTATTCTGGTGCCGCTTAGAATTGGCATTAGCAAGCCATCATTACCGCCGCCATAATGCGGAACAACCAATAAACGCTTAAACGGTTTATTGCTTGAATTGGTTAATGCAAAGCTAACCCATTTTGGGGTGGTGCCATCTGCACTTTGAACATTGAGGAATTTTTTTTCTCCTTTTGCGGGTCTAATAATGAGAATGCTAAT
>JABSRY010000020.1 GCA_013214985.1 Hyphomicrobiales bacterium | reverse complement strand
TTAGCGTATAACTTCCTTAATAGCCCATTCGCGATAGACTATATGGTGGGTTCTATGATCACTATGGCGACTGATGAACTTGCTTCTGCACGTATGGGCTCTGGTTTAGGTTTAGGAGATCCTGAAGAAGAACATGATTGTTTTTCTGACAATACCCATAACTCGCATTATTACGATATCTTAGGTATACAAAATGTATATACAGGCAGCTATACACGGGTCGACGGCTCAAAAGTTGAAGGGGCATCTGTTGAGGATTTACTTGCAGCAAAAGACGCGAATATTGCCAAAGAATTAACGGCTAATATTGCCGCAACAGTAGCTTCGGGCGCAACCATGGTGAAGCGCGCGAAAGAGATTGAAGCGTATGACCAAATGATTGGTGAAGGAAATGTAGAAGGCAATGCGGTGGTTCAAGCTGTTGTCGATAGTCTCGTGACACAAACAAAATCACTTGAAAAAGCGGTTGCGGCACTTGGTCTTAAAACCATAGAATTTGAGGGCTCTGATAGCCTTGATGCGCCTGAAAAAGTAGCGGGTTAATAATAAACTATTTAGACGGTTTGTTATGTTTTATAGCTAATAAGCTGTCTTAATATTCGTGTTCAAATGCATTGTGGGGGTGTGTTTGGGCGCGATTTTTTGCGTAAATGGTACAAACGTTATGTTTAAATTTGGTTTATCGACATTATTAATGACATCTAGCATAATAATGCCAATGGTGGTCAATGCCGAAATATTGACAAAAAGACAGCTTTTAACCCTGCCGACTGACGATTTTACAAAAGTCGAAAAATTTGAGCATTACCCTGGCGGTACGGAAGGCAAGTTTACCCGCATAAAAAAACAAGCTTTATCGCAACCCAGTAAATCATTGGGGGTGGGCGGTGGTATGGATTTTGCGCTTGGTAAAAGCATGTTTAAAAAACTATGGGCGCCAGCGCCTGCTGCTACTCAGGCATCTAACGGGCTTGGGCCGTTGTTTAATGCGCGGTCTTGCTTATCCTGCCATCTTAAACATGGGCGCGGGCATGTGCCTGAAGTTGGTTTTCCGAACGAAGATGCCAATAGCATGCTTATTAGGTTGAGCATTAAGCCGCAAAATAAACAACAGCAAAGTATACTAGCAACTGGCAAACAAAATACAATTGCGGACCCCATATATGGCGGGCAACTGCAAGATATTGGCGCGTCGGGTTTTAAGCCAGAGGGTAGAATTTCGGTCAGCTGGGCATATCATAATGAATTGCTTGCAGATGGCACAATTGTTGAGCTACGAAAACCAGAGTTTAAAATAAATGAACTTAATTATGGTAATTTGCATAATGATATAATGACCTCGGCGCGGATAGCCACGCAAATGGTTGGCATGGGGCTTGTTGAATCTATAAATTCGGCAGATATATTGCGCCTTGCTGACCCTGATGATTTAAATGGTGACGGTATTTCGGGTAAGCCCAATATGGTTTGGAATAAAAGCGGTGGTGCCTTGGCATTGGGTCGCTTTGGTTGGAAGGCAGGGCAACCTAATTTAAGGCAACAAGTGGCCGCGGCATTTTCGGGCGATGTTGGTATTAATACTTCTTTGTTTCCTAACCCATCTGGCGATTGTACTCATAATCAACAAGCATGTTTAGAGGCACCCAATGGCAATACAGAGCGTATGGGTGGTTTTGAATTATCCGACGAATTATTAGATTTAACCAGTTTTTTTAATGCGAATTTAGCGGTACCAAACCGCAAAAATGCCGCGCAAGAAATTATACTATTAGGCAAAAAACTATTTTATCAAACAGGTTGTATTTCTTGCCATCAGCCTAAATTTGTAACAGGCAAAAAATCGATATATAAAAATTTGCATAATGAGCTAATTTGGCCATACTCAGATTTTTTATTGCATGATATGGGTGAAGGGTTAAGTGATAATAGACCCGAAGGCAAAGCCAGTGGTAACGAATGGCGCACTCCGCCATTATGGGCATTAGGCGCTTCTAAATATATGGGTAAAAATTGGCAATTATTGCATGATGGCCGCGCGCGAAATGTCGAAGAAGCAATTTTATGGCACGACGGTGAGGCGAGCAAGGTTAAGCAGCAATATAAAACATTATCTAGTATGCAAAGAAATGCGTTAAAGAATTTTGTTGAATCTCTTTAAATAAATGGGACGGGTTTATGAAAAAATATTTTAAGAATTTGGGGATAATATTGGCGGTTTTGGGTCTGTCAACTGTACCAACATTTGCCCAACAAAAACCCGATGATATTTTATCGGCGCAGATACATAAGCAATTTATCGATAATTTTATTGTTGCAAAGCTAAAGGTTTTTAATGTAGAGGCCGCTAAATTTAATACTGCTACTCATAAAACATGCATTGCAGAAAAATTGACCAAACAATTTAAAGCCACGGTGGCGGCATGGATGCCATTACAATCGAGCCGATTTGACGCCTTTGAAAAAAACAATCGATCCCTGCGCATTTATTTTTGGCCAAATA
The DNA here is from genome assembly GCA_013214985.1 of Hyphomicrobiales bacterium. Taxonomy (GTDB): domain Bacteria; phylum Pseudomonadota; class Alphaproteobacteria; order Rhizobiales; family OSC116; genus OCS116. Next base: position 11,611 of record JABSRY010000020.1, on the reverse strand, counting down.
GCCGAGGCGAAAAACAAGTAAAAAAAATGCTGTTAGCCATGGATAGATCAAAAATTGAAACCAGTTATTTTGGTGGTATCAGCGTTGCTGTTCAGGGGCTGCCAATTGTTGAGTGGTTGCTATTTCATAAAGACAGCACATTAAACAGTGGTGACATAAGTTTAAAAACCTATTCATGTGATTTTTTAAAGGCCATTAGCCAGAATATTGTAAGCCTTTCCGATGCACTTATTTTTGAATTTACCCAAGGGGACAATCGCAATGCATTGCTAAACCCATCTGCCGAAAGTGCAATATATAATGAACGGGCAGAAATTACCTTGCAATTTTTCAAAAGCATTCATGCCATGGTCGAGCTTGTACACGGGCAAAAATTAAGCCGCCCCACAGGCAAAGAACTAAAAAATTTAAGGCCAAAACGTTTGGAAATGTGGCGCTCTGGCCAAACAAAAAACAACCTATATGCTAATATAAATGGCATTTATGATGGCTATAAAATTTTTGCACCTCTGGTGGTAGCTGGTAAAAACGGCAAATTAGTGGATGTAGAAATTAGGCAAGCGTTTAACAAAACAATATTGCTAATAGACGCATTGCCAAATGATTTATATGCAGCATTAGTTGGCGATAATAAACAAATAATTTGGGCACAAAACCAGGTGCTAATAACTCAACTAACCGCATTAAGGCGTGTGCTTGAGGTTAAAGCCACCGATGCTTTGGGCATTCCACTTGGGTTTAATGCGTTAGATGGCGATTAGGTTATTAATATGATCAACAGACGGACATTGTTAAAAACCGCAGCAAAGCACGCATTGCTGCTGCCCGCCATTGCAATGTCTAATCAACTTGCACACGCTTCTGCCGATGTGCTTAAAAACTTTATGCTTTGTGCTAAAAACCCAGATGGCGATTTTGTTGGCATTAAACTCAATGAAAAAGGCATAATTTCGCAACAATTTAAATTGCAAGAACGCGGCCATGGGCAAGCCGTCAGCATATTAGGTGACATCGCAATTTTTGCCAGAAGGCCAAATAACCAATTATATTTAATTGACAGGATGGGTCGGTTAAAAGTGCATTACGCGCCCGAAGGACGCCATTTTTTTGGTCATGGTGTATTTTCTAACGACGGCAAACTGCTTTATTGTTCTGAAAATGATTATGATAATGAGGATGTTCATAAAACGGGGGTTATTGGTGTTTGGGATGTTATAAAAGGCGCTAAAATTGGCGAATTCTTATCGGGTGGGATTGGGGTGCATGAAATTAAGCTGATGCCAGATGGCGAGACTTTGGCAATTGCCAATGGTGGTATTTTAACCCACCCAGACCAACCCAGACGAAAACTTAACTTGGCAAGCATGCGACCCAACCTATCCTTTGTGAATAGAAAAACTGGCGATTTAATTACATCTATTAGCTTGCCTAAAGCTCTGCATCAACTATCCATCCGTCATATCGATGTTTCAAACCATTCAGAAGTTGCGGTTGCCATGCAATATAAAGGCAATAAAAATGATGATGTACCCCTCGTTGCAATAGCTACAAAATACGCCAAATTAAAATTTGTAAACATGCCCCAGCAAATTTTAAAGCATAATAGGCAATATATTGGTTCTATTGCTTTTGATAAAAGCGGTAAATATTTTGCTGCGACATCACCCAGAGGCCATCAAGTTTGTTTTTATAATAGGGATGGTGAGTATATATCCCAATACAAAATGGACGATATTTGTGCCATAACGGCAACAAAAAATGCCAATGAATTTATTTTTGCGAGTGGTATGGGGCATATTAGGTCGTTTAATGTTGACAATTTGCAGTTAAAAAACATTCATATACAAACAGCAAAAATGCCACTTTTGCAGTGGGATAACCATATGACATTGTTGTAAACGTGGTAATTTAAACCAAGATTTAGCTTGCTTAACGCCAAATTTATAAATTTTCCACAGAAAATGGTCATTATACAGGCGTTATTGAACAAATATGTTTGGGTTTTTAATAAAAATATATCATAAGCTATGCATTTTATGCATAACTATATCAAAAACCGACTTAACGGGCTTTTGAGTATTAACAAAGATTATAGATGTTTTTACAGATTAAAGGGCGTTTTATGCCATTTTAGGGCATTTTTGAGCAATTCCAAGCAATTTGGACACCAAAATCATAGAATTTGTTAACTTTATTTATTTTGAGAATGGACATTTGCTGGTATTTTTGATAAATAATAACCAGTATTTTTAAGTATATCCGATGCGCTACGTGCATATGTTGAAGGTGACCAATAATGACGGCCCTTAAAAATATTTACCGCAATGGCGGCAATTGGCGGTTAAAATTGTCAGATTTTGATGAAGTAAAGTTTAATTGAGTGATGTTTTGAGTCTGGCTCAAAAAATAACACCACATCTTTGGATGGACGTGACTTTTGTCTCTATGGGCAGCCATCGCCAATAATGCGTAAAGCAAGCAATGCTAGAAAGAATATGGGGCTATATGAACAATTTTGATGAAGATTTTACGGCTGATTTGAACGATCGTAAATTATATGATCATGATAAATATAGCGACTCTTGTGGTGTTGGCTTTATCACCAATAAGCGATCTATTCAAAGTCATGACCTGTTGGTTAAAACCCATGAAGCATTATGCACTATTCCGCATCGGGGTGGTATGAGTGCCGAAGGCATTGGTGATGGCGCTGGTGTAAACTTTGATTTATCGTGTCGATTTTTTCGCAAGCTGACCGACGATAAGCTTTTAGAGCTTGGGCAATTTGCGGTAGCGAATTTTTTCTTACCAAAAAATGTAGATTATGAAGATGAAGCGGTAAATTTAGTTGAAGAGAAGCTGAAAAGATTTGGCTTTCCCATTATCATGTGGCGTGACGTGCCCGTGAATAATAGTATTTTATCGGACGCGTCCGTAAGAGCGCAACTGCCAATTAAGCAAGTAATTTTTGAGCGCAGTTCAAAACTAAAAGATGCAACATGGCATGAATTTGATATTGAGATTGCACATTGCCTACGTGCTATTGAAGATGATTGCTATGATATAGTGGATTTAGAAGGCTTTTACCCATGTTCAATGTCTGCCCGTACACAAGTTTTAAAAGGCCGCCTAAATTCTAATGAGGTTATCCCTTATTTTGAAGATTTACGCGACCCTGACCACGAAATTCATTCGATATTTTTTCATACCCGTTTTTCGACCAATACCGAGCCTGCAACTATGATGGCACAACCGTTTCGCCGTATGGCGCATAATGGTGAGCTGAATACCGATAAGAAAAACCGTTTATCCGAAGCATCGATTGCGCGTCAACAAGGCGAAACAGTGCATTTCCCTAAAGGCCAAAGTGACAGTGCGCGTTTAGATCAGACCATTGCCAGACGTATTATGGATGATGGATTTACAGTGGTGGAAGCCATTGTTGCGATGATGCCGCCTGCGTGGGAAAATTTAAAGAATTTAGACCCAAAAGTAAAAGCAATGTTAGAATATTTTAGCTTGTTTGAAGAAAAAAATGACGGCCCCGCGGCTATTATTTTTGGCAATGGACAATATATTGGTGCAAGGCTCGACCGCTTAGGTTTACGGCCATTGCGTAGCGTTGAAACAGAAGAATATTTAGCTGTAATGTCCGAAGCAGGGCAAATTAATTTCCCTGCCGAAACGATTTTAAACCGTGGCCGTATTGAAGCAGGCGAAATGCTGTTTTGGAGCCATGTAGAAAAGCGCGCATATACAGGTGATGAATATTTGGCACAATTGGCTGAACGTGAAGATTATATCGCCATATTAGCCGCCGCAAAAGAGGATTTAGCCGACTTAAAAGTGGCCGATGAAACAAAGCTTCAGATGGCTGATGATTTTACAGTCGATCAGCAACATGTTGCTTATTATATGAATGATGAAAGCTTCCGCTTTTTATTAGACCCAATGTTAGAAAAAGGCGCCGAGCGTGTTTATGCGATGGGGTATGGTTTAACACCAAATGCCTTAACCCGCACAGAAGGCGGCATGAGCCAATATTTTAGCCAACGCTTTGCACAAGTAACCAACCCACCACTAGATTCTATCCGTGAAGCGGATGGTATGACATTGCGTGTGGCACTGGGTGGTAAACCAGGTTTTGTGCAAGATCAGCGCCAAATAGTGCTGCAATCGCCTATTTTACTACAACAAGAGTTTGCAAAAATTTTAGAACAAGATGTGGTCGAGACCAAAATTATCGACATTCTATATACGCCCAATTATGAGCAAGCAAGGCGCAATGCAAGCCGCCTAGAATTGGCGATCGATGAATTATGTGATGAAGTTGAAACCGCAGCGCGCAATAATGTAGGTATTATTATTTTAAGTGACCGCAAAATATCAAAAGACCGAGCTGCAATACCTCTATTGTTAGCTGTTGCTGCGGCTAACCAGCGCCTGATAAAAAGCGGTTTGCGTTTTAACTCGAGCATAGTAGTTGATAGTGGGCAGATAGCATCGACACATGATGTTGCAACGGTGCTTGGTTTTGGTGCATCGGCTATATTTGCCATTACCGCGCAAAATAGAGCAGTTGACATGGACGCGGAAAACGCAAGCGCTCTCATGAAAAATTTCAAAAAATCGATTGAAAAATCACTCATGAAAACCATGGGCAAATTTGGTTTATGTACCGCCGAAAGCTATATTGGCGGCGAGTTTTTTGAAAGCAGCTTTCTAGATACAAAAGAGCCACATTTAAAACGCACATTCCCTAAAATAGACAGCCCAGTTGGCGGCGTGCATTATATAGATATCGCAACATCTGCTGCCGAATGGCATTATCAGGCACGCAATCTTGTCGATGAAGCAGGTTTGCCAAATTTAGGTTTGTTTAAAGAACGTGGTGATGGTGCAGGCCATAGCTTTGGCGTAACTTCTGTTCGTGAATATGGTCATTTAATTGACGAAGAAGTCACCTATATAGACAAAGACCAATCTAAGCATTTAAGATTGTTGGGCGATGAAGCAGATGATGATTTAGCATCCGATTTCGCCTATCAAGATTTTGGTTATGAAGCCCGCACGCCCGAGCAAATTGACGCCCATAAAATTACCAAAGGCTACCATCAATTTAGCAGTGAAATGAGTAAAGAACGCTCTAAAAGACCTGCAACTTTGCGCGATGTCATGGCGTTGCCTGTTGATGTTAGTGAATGCCAAACAAAACAAGATTTTGATGCTGTGCTGGGTTCTCAACACATTAAAGGCAATCTAAATTATTTTGTCCGAGGTTTAAGGGTTAAGCAGCATTCCGAAGGTATTTACCATATTCGTTTTGATAACGATGCCGAAAATGCAAATGCTAAAGTGCGTTTAAAGCAGTTAGCCGCACATTTTAGAGGGCGCTTTTCGAGCGCTAGTTTTAAATTAAAAGTTATGGACGGTTATTTATCGGTAGCTGCCTCTCATATATTCCTACACTATTTAAGTCATATCCAGACAGCGCGCAGCGCAATAGGGCTTGACAAGGTGCAACCAGCTCATCAAATTACGCGCTACTTCTCCTCGGGCGCGATGAGCTATGGAGCCCTTGTCAAGCCTGCCCATCGGGCAGTTGCACAAGGCACAAACATTGTTGGCGGGTTATCAAACTCAGGCGAGGGCGGCGAAGAATTTGCCCGCTCCAACACGATATTGGCCAGTAAAATTCGTCAATTTGCATCGGGCAGGTTTGGCGTTTGGGCGGGTTATTTGGCCGACCCATTATTGGAAGAAGTCGAAATTAAAATAGCCCAAGGTGCAAAACCTGGCGAAGGCGGGCAATTGCCAGCCAAAAAAGTAACCGTTGAAATGGCCGCTATGCGCGGTGGCACGCCTGGCGTGGAATTGGTCTCACCGCCGCCACATCACGATACTTATTCGATCGAAGATTTAGGCCAACTTATTCATGATTGTAAGGCAACCCGTCGCCGTGTGATTGTTAAACTTGTATCCTCCGAAGGCATTGGCACCATTGCAGTGGGTGTTGCCAAAGCCGGTGCGGATGTTATTAATATTGCGGGCGGCACAGGCGGCACAGGTGCGGCACAAGTAACTAGCCTTAAACATACGGGCCGAGCGGCCGAAATTGGTATTTCTGAGGTGCATCAAGCGTTGGCGGCCAATGGGCTGCGTGATAAAGTGATATTGCGCACCTCTGGCGCACATCAAATTGGCATGGATGTCATTAAATTGGCCATTTTAGGCGCCGATAGTTTTGAATTTGGCACGGCAGCATTGATGATGCTAGGCTGTGTGCAAGCTAAAACATGTAATATTAAATGCCCTGTTGGCTTAACCACCAACCCAGAGGTATATGATGGGGATGCTAGAATTTTAGCCCAATATTATATGAGCTTAGCACATGAAGTTCGGCTAATTTTGGCCAGTATTGGTTATAAAAATTTAGCCGATATTCGAGGTAAAACCCATTTATTGCATTTGGTAGACCACGAAAAAATGGTCGGTGCTTTAGATTTGCGCGGTTTGCTAAAAGAAGTTAAAGAAATTAAAATAGAAAAGCCAATTTATCTAGAAGCTGAATTTAGGCATGATGATAGAGCTTATGAGATTGTTAAACAAAATATATTTTCTGGCGATAAAGCATCAATTGCTATTAAAGGCAAAAAGTTAACTTTAAACAACCGCCATAAAACAGTCGGTGGTCAACTGGCGATTGATATTGAGCGGGCGCTTAATTATGAGCTTAGTGATGCCGAACGTGGCAAAATAAAATCGCTTTATCAAGGGCATAATGGCCGCTACCATTTAGGCGAAAACACTGTCAATATTACCACAACAGGCAGTGCTGGGCAAAGCTATGGTGCGTTTACAATTGTCGGCATGAATATGCTGCATGAAGGTACCTGTAATGACGGCGTTGCCAAAAGCATGAGCGGTGGCACATTAAGCGTTAAAGCCCCTAAAAATGATGGCGTTAAAGCGGGTGTGCAAAACACTTTAGTGGGTAATTTTGCTCTATTTGGCGCAACAGGTGGTATGGTATTTATTGCGGGCGAAGCTGGCGATAGATTTGCAGTTAGAAATTCTGGCGCTATGTCGGTTGTTGAAGGTGTTGGCGATTTTGCTTGCGAATATATGATTAACGGCATGGTATTAAACATTGGCTGCTATGGCAATGGTTTTGCCAATGGCATGTCTGGCGGTAATGCCTACCAATATGACCCAGAGCGCAAATTTGAAGACAATTATGATGCATCATCAGTGCGCTATGGCTATTTAAATGATGGCAGCGATGAGGCATTAGCACATACTGATATTATTAAATATATGCTAGAGCAACATGTGGGTGCAACTCAGTCGATTATCGCACAAAAATTGTTAGACAATTGGCAAGAAGAAGCACAGCATTTTGTTTATATGCAACCCCTTGCGCTTGAGCAAACACAATCTTCTGAATATTTAGAAAAGCTTGGCCGCAAACAATTAGTAAACGAACTAAGCTTTGCGATGGCAGAATATCAAATTAAGCCATTGCGTGAAGCATTTGCCGAAGGCCGTGCTGTATTATCAGGCCAAGCTCCAGGCTACCAAGAAGTGGATACGACGTTAAGCTTTGAGTTGCTAAATGCCTATGGCGTGCTGCGGATTGCCAAGCAAACCGTACACGCATTAGCCAAGAAACAGGGCATTCCTGTTAACCCAATATTTGAAACTAAAGCGGCAAAGAACCTCGTAAAAACTGAAGATTTTGCGCTGATTGAAGCCTTGTCTAAAGAATGTAAAAAAGCGTTAGACAAATTTAGCGAACAAGAACTTGCAATTATGCTTGCTGATAAGCGTATTCGTGATTATAAAAAGAGCTTGAAATTACGCGATGTTCAATCTATTTATTCTATGGGCAGTACCGCGTGGATTATAGCGCAAGACCGCTTAAACCGCGAAAAAATGGGCAAGGTACCAGATTTTAGAGAAACACTTGCCGAGCAACTGGTTAAAACAATTGTTAAAGCCAATCAAGCTGCTTAATTAGGCGAATAAGGTTATATATGTCAGAGAAAAATAAAATTGATCATCTGTTTAACGAAGATCAACAGCAATGGATTAGCGGTTTTTTTGCTGGGGCAAATACGCGGTTGTTAAAAGATGGCGATGCATCGGCACAACCAACCCGCCCATTATTAGTATTATATGGCACGCAAACTGGCAATAGCGAAAGCATTGGCGAAAATATTGTGGCTATGGCTGGTGATTATGGTTTAAGCGCCGAGCTAAAAGATATGGATGATATTGAGCTTGAAGAGCTGGTTAAAGTTGAGCGCTTACTGATTATTTGCTCAACCTATGGCGAAGGCGAAATGCCCGATAATGCCGAAATTTTATGGGAAGCGATAAGCGAAGATGATGCGCCACAGCTTGCGAAAATGCATTATTCTGTATTGGCGTTGGGTGATAGTTCTTATGATGATTATTGTAAAGCGGGCATCGATTGGGATGTTAGGCTAGAGCAACTGGGCGCAAAACGCATTGCCAACCGTGTCGATTGCAACGTAGATTTTGATGATGATGCCGACGCTTGGAGCGTTGCTGCGCTAGAAGCCATTAAAGATACAGGGTCAGCACCAGAAGGCGCTGCTGTTGCTGCGCCTAAAGCAGCTGTAAAAACTTTGGATGTCGCAAAATATGACCGTAAAAACCCATTCCCTGCTACGGTTACAGTTAAACGGGTGCTTTCGGGCAAAAATTCGAGCAAAGAAATCGTGCATTATGAGCTGAGCCTAAAAGACAGCGGTTTAAGCTATGAAGCGGGCGATGCACTTAATATTGTGGCGCAAAATGACCCAGAACTTGTGCAATTAATTTTAGCCCATTTGGGCTTATCTGGCGATGAATTGGTCGATGGGCTGAAGCTTAAACTGGTTATGCAAAAATTATACGATATCAAGCTGCCAACTGCACCTTTCTTGGATGCTGTGGCTGCCAAATCTGGCGATGAAGAGCTAACTCGTATGCTAGAAAATGGCGATAGAGAAGCCTTGAATAGCTACCTTTGGGGGCGTGATGTTGTAGATTTTATCATTGATCTTAAACTAACATTTGAGGCCACTGAATTTGTTGGTTTGTTGCGTAAATTACAACCGCGGGCTTATTCAATTTCTAGCTCAGCTAAAAAACATCAGGATGAAGTACATTTAACCATTAGCTCTGTGCGCTATGAAAGCAATGGCCGTAAGCATGAAGGCGTTGCCTCTTGTTACTTGGCCGACAGGTTAGGTGAAAATAGCAAAGTTGGGGTTTATTTTAGCCCAAACAAAGCCTTTAGAGTGCCACAAGATAGCGACAAGCCGATTATTATGGTAGGCCCAGGCACGGGTATCGCGCCGTTTCGTGCGTTTTTAGAAGAGCGTGAAGCAACAGGTGCAAAAGGTGATAATTGGCTAATTTTTGGTGACCGTAAAGCTGCGGATGATTATATATATCAAGACGAAATTGAAAACTGGCAATCTAATGGGCTATTAACCAAATTGGATTTAGCATTCTCACGCGATCAAGAACAAAAAATATATGTTCAAACCCGCATGGCAGAAAATGGCAAAGAGCTGTTTGACTGGTTAGAGCGTGGCGGTTATTTCTTTATATGTGGCGATGCAACTTATATGGCAAAAGATGTTGACCAAACTTTGCAAGATATCATTGCAAAATATGGCAAGCTAGATGAAGCAGGCGTTAAGGCCTATATGAACGCGCTTAAAAAAGCCAAACGCTATGTTAGAGATGTTTATTAGAGATTGTGATTTTTCACAGGTAGCATTTCTTATTCTGAATATAGATAAAAAATCATATGCAAATTTAAAAAATTGGTGTCCTTAAACTCTGGCAATAATAACCTTTGTGATATAATCAATGTTCAATATACTTTGAGCATCAATATGTTTTTCGATCAAGCTTATTAACGATTGCTGGGCGACATTGCCGTGCGCTAAAAGGGCAGATTGCATTTTGGTTGAAGATTTGGTCATTTGAATGAAGGCATCTTTATGCATCGATCTTTGCCATAAATGCTCAGAAACCTCAACTTTTGAAAAACCATGCTCATCCAGTTCGGTTACATAATCATTAGAACGATAATGGCGCGAATAGTTTGGAGAATAGCGTTCGAGCAGCGTTTCGTAATCATCTAAAAAATCACTATTCTGCCATGCACGATTATTTTCGATCAACGCTAAAATACCGTCAGCTTTTAATAGACGGGTTACTTCTTTGTAGAATGCTGGGCGATCGAACCATTGTATGGCCTGCGCTACACAGAGCATATTCAACTGTTGATCGCTATAAGGCAGTTGTTCGGCTTCACTAAAGCCATAGTCAATATGAGGATGTTTGAGTTTAGACGATTGTTGCGCCTTTTCGATCATAGTAGCGTTGATGTCGCTACCAAAAACTTGAGAATTCTTAAATAGATCGGCCAGTTGTCGAGTGAAAATTCCTGTGCCACAACCAACATCTAGAATAGACGGGCACGGGTTATCTGTAAAATAATCGGCAAGTTTTTTGATTGCTTCATTAGGATAGGTCGGTCGCGATTGGTCATAATCATCTTGTAAATTATTAAATGCGTCGATGTTTTCCATGATTAAATTACGCTTTTTAAAAATCCTGTTAAGTCTTTGGTTTTATACTGAATATGCGTATCATCTCCATTAAAAGCCCAACGGCTATCTGGGTGCTGAACTTCGGCAGGTTGCACCAACACGGTTATCATACCGCGTTTTTCTGGCTCGATTAGGTTTTTGGGTAAATCTTCAAACATCGCACTGGTTTTGGGGTTTATATCCACCATGTTAAAAAAGCTATCAAACGCTTCTTTATGGGGTTTGGGTACAAATTTAGTTTCTCTAATACCAATGATAATGTCAAATAAATCGGTAATCTCTAGCGCATCCATAACATTAATAGCATGGCGCCTTGTGCCATTGGTATAAACAATACGGCGGTTAAAATCGCGCTCTTCAGTAATTCGAATTAATTGTTCGCGCAGTTCGACATTTGGCGGAATATGGCTAACGTCAATTTTATGGACAAGTGCCAAAAATTCATCAGGGTCGACGCCATGCTCTTCCATCAAACCATTTAAAGTTGTGCCATAAGTTTGGTAAAAATGGATTTGTTTAACATGCGCTTCTTTTTTTGGCAGCCCCAAATAATTCATTATGAAATTGGTCATATTAACATCGATTTGGTCGAATAATTTATGACGTGGCGGGTATAATGTATTGTCTAAATCAAACACCCAGTTTTTAATATGGTCGAAATTTGGCATAAGCCCTCAAGTAATTTATTAATCTTCAATAATTAGTGTGCCAGCGCCATGGTCAGTAAACAGCTCTAGCAATACAGCATGCTCTTCACGGCCATCCAAAATAACCGCCGCTTCGCAGCCTTTAGCAACCACATCCAAACAATTCTCAACTTTTGGGATCATCCCATCGGAAATGACACCACTTTTAATATATTCTCTAGCTTTGGTGAGGCTTAATTTACGAATGAGTTGTTTGTTACCATCAAGAACGCCCCTAATATCAGTCAGCATTAACAACCGTTTGGCCTTTAACGCGCCCGCAAT
>JABSRY010000002.1 GCA_013214985.1 Hyphomicrobiales bacterium | reverse complement strand
TTCAGCGTTAATTGCTTGCTTTGTTTTAATAGGTGAGAATTCCTCTCTTCTCTTTTTTACTAGCTCATCTAATTGGCCGTGAGTTTTACTATTTGCTAATATATTCTTCAATGACATTTTTTAACCTTAATGTTGTTTATTTACCTAATACTAATATATATAAGGGAAATAAGCAACATTTAAAAAACATTGGATATATCTTTAAATATGTTGCAATAATGTTTGACAAGCATTTAACACTAGTCTAAAGTTACGGTATCAAAACAACTTAACAACCAGCGAGAATAAAATGTCAAAAACTACAGAATGGATTTTACCAGAAGATAATCAACCTAACACAGATGACGATAACAGCATCCTTGCACAATTTTTCAATGGTTCTATTGAAACGATACACATTTCAGACTTCGACTGGTTGGTAACTAGAACAGACGGAAATAAGCTAGTTTGTTGGCAAGAGTTACCCGAACCAATGAAATTTAATTAAAAAGTATCGTTATACACGTAATAAGGAATATTGAAATGTGCGAATTTAAAAATCACCCAATGGCAGTACCGGTTATTTGGTTGGGTATATTTACAGTGATGGCAGTGATGGCAGTTTGTAGCGCACAGTATTCGTTTGAAGTATTTTTTTAATAAGGAATAAAACACACCACCAAGCTGCTTAATTGCAGTTTTAAGGGTACAAGTAGGCGAGTGATTAGGGGTTGAGACCACACACCGTCGAATAAACAAAATTAAAATGCGGACTCTTCAAATTTAATAAGGAATGTTTATGTTATCAATAAAAGAAGGGCTGGAAGTTGATATAAAACAAGCTAGCCAAAACAGAATAAACGTAAGAGTAACCGAATTACTGAATTTGGGCCAAGAAATCGCAATGGCTGGTTCGCTATCAAAAAGTGAAGTGCTAACCATGATCAATAATAGAGTTGAAATATACCAAGCTATAATAAAGGAGCGTTTTTAATGAGTGAATTAGTTCAGTACATAGAAAGTCAAAAGGATTTATTTGTCCCTGCCCTGACTGATAACTCAATAATGTGGGATAAAGAAAAAAACTTTGCATACCAGATGATAATGGCAAATGATTATCTGCACGGTATAGCGAAGAAAAACAATCAAAGCTTACAAGACGCACTTGTCAATATAGCTACAATTGGTATAAGCCTAAACCCTGTATTGAAGCACGCATATTTAATACCACGTAAAGGTAAGGTTTGCTTAGATGTTGGTTATATGGGCTTGCTTCATATAGCGCAATCGTCAGGTGTTATATTGTGGGGGCAATCTAAATTGGTTTATGGTAACGATAATTACGTAAACAAAGGGATCGACAAATCGCCTCTGCATGAATTTAAGGCGTTTAGTGATCGCGGGCCTATTGTCGGGTGTTATTGCACGGTAAAAACTGTTGATGGTGACTTTTTGACTGAAGAGATGAGTATATCAGATGTTTACGCTATACGGTCAAGGTCTGAATCGTACAAGAAGAAATCTGGACCATGGGCAACTGATGAGGGGGAAATGATCCGAAAAACAGTTGTTAAACGCGCTTATAAATACTGGCCCAAATGCGAGCGATTAGGTACTGCTATCCAAATGCTTAACGATAACGGCGAAGGTATAGAAAAAGATATAACTCCTGACCTGATAAGCCCAGAACAAATAGACATTTTACTGCCGTTACTTTGTGATGATAAAGGAATGTACACAGAAAAAGGTTCAAAAATTTGTAGGGCTTACAAATTCAGTAATCTTGATGAAGTTACAATCGATCAGTTTGATGATGTGTTGGAGATGGCACAATGATTATTATTGATGATATAGAGCAAGGAACAGATTCATGGTTTAGGTGTAAAGCTGGCGTTGCGAGTGCTAGCCGTTCTGCTGAATTCTCAATTGAGCCAAAGCTAGCGCCTATGCCTGATGCAACATATAGCAAAGAAGGTAAAGATCATGTTTATTGGCATGATTACACTTGCTACAGAGGTACAAACAAGGCGATTTTGCAGACTGTGATACGTGAGACATTACCGCAAGTATATGGTGATATGAGATGGGGCTATTTAGCTGAATTAGTCGCACAAGTAGCAACTGGATTGTTACCGGATGAAATGAGCTTTAAACAGTGCGAATGGGGCAAAGAATGGGAGGACGTAGCCCGCGCACACTTTGAATTAACTCTTGGTGTCGATGTCGATGTACCGGCGTTTATTTACAAAGATAACGAAATGCGCTTTGGTATTAGTCCAGACGGATTAATCAAAGGTAAAAAAGTCGGACTTGAATTAAAGTGCCCATATACAACCAAAGTTTACATTGAATTCCTAACGTGCGACAAAATCAAAAAAGAATATATCGAACAGTGCCAATACTCAATGTGGGTTACTGGTTATGAGGGTTGGTATTTTGCAAACTACGATCCGCGAATGATAGATAAATCAAAACGCTTGCATTATGTGTTGATTGATCGGGATCAAGAGTTCATGGATAAATACGACAATGCTTCAAAGCAATTTATTATTGATATGGATTCGATGCTGGAAAAGTCAGGCGTTAAATTCAAGTCACAATGGCAAGATTAATTACTAAGCGTATAGTGCGCAACAAGGAAAATGAAATATGAGAGATAAAACTTTAATGGAAATAGGAATAAATGATGCCGTTACAACCTGTCACGAATCTGCTACCTCGGCTGGTTGGTGGGATGGTATTGATGTCTTTGCACCTCACGTAATACCAGCCAAATTATGCTTGGTACACTCTGAGATAAGTGAAGCTATGGAAGGTGATAGAAAGGATTTGATGGATGATCATCTGCCCGATAGAAAAATGCTAGAAGTTGAGCTAGCTGATGCAGTAATAAGAATATTTGATCTGGCTGGTGCATGTAAATTAGACCTTGGTGGCGCAGTTGTTGAAAAAATGATTTACAACAAAAATAGGCAAGATCATAAAATTGAGAACAGGCAGAAGCCTCAAGGTAAAAAGTATTAACAATCAATATAAAGCTACCTGTAATCGCAGGTAGTTAACTCAAGGCGAATAATATGGAACATAATCACAAGTATTTCACAGATAAAAAAATAAATCATGAGATGCGGATGGGGACCGGTAGATTTATAGATTCTATATTTATGATAAAGTGTCGAGGCTGTTACGCTGAAAAGGAAGCTAGCGAGGAAAATTTTCACAAGCTAAGTGGAGGGTTAAGAGCTAGATGTAAGCCTTGCGTTTACCTAGCTGTTAAGATATGAAATTAATAAACTGTAACCACCCTACGATTTTTTAATATCGTAGGGTGTTATTTAACTGATAATTTAAGGATGAAGAAAATGAAAGTTTATATTTTAATTGCAATGATGATAGTTTCTTTTAATTCTAGTGCTGCTGATATTGGCAAGGATAAATATATGCACGTTGTAGCTACTACAGCAATAAGTACTGCGTTTAAATTTTACGGTTACAGTGAGACGGAATCGTTTTGGGGCGGTGTGATAGCGGGGGCGACAAAGGAGGCGGCAAGTTATGTTTTCTTGAACGTAAAGCCTGATTTGGGCGATATGGTAGCAAACACAATCGGCGCTTATATCGGTTCAAAATCAAACTTTACATTTGGAATAGTAAATAATGAATTTGAAACGATATATAAATCTAGTTACACTTGTAAATTCTAATTATATACTCGGACTTATTGTCGTGCCGAGTATGTTTGTGATATAAATTTAACCTCTTCAGCGTTTAGGGTGTTATTTAAACCTGCATTATACCGAAAAACCAAATATTACCGAATTGCATCCCTATTTCACCACTACGATCACGTCCATCAAAATAAATCAACCCTGAAAAGTTCTTAACAACAGAAAATGACATTCTTGTATCTTCTGTACTTGTTGTAACAAAGCTACCGTCAATAACATCAGTGAAGTTTATTATAAACTGGTCATCAAGGGGGCTTTTCATTAAAGGTAAGTAAGGCTGCCCAACCGTACCGCCACCGCTATCGGGCATACAGATTACCGCTCTACCAGGGCAAAACGAATGCGGTACGGTTAGGTTACCGCCAGACAATGTTATTAAATCAGTGAATATCTTCCCCTGGTCTGGATCTGGTGTTACTTGCCAATCTGCGCCATTCCATAAAACCCTTGCTGCTATTGTCTTGTCCACCGATGCCCTTATCTGCATCGCACCCAAACTTAACGATGCGCCGATTGACATACCGTGAGCCGGCGCTATTTGCTCGTCGGGGACGACTATCATGGTAAGTACTTTCGTGTACGTCTTTAAAAAGTTTATTGTCAGACCAATTCCTGTTATGTCTGTTGTTACAGGTACGGTATCAACAACGCCCAAAGGTTCATGATCGCCATCCTTTATCCACTCCCACAAACCAGGTTTTTTAGCCACTATCGTTCCTGTTGCAGCCGTTGCGCCTGAAGAATCCACCACGACAGTATAATTATCAACATCAACAACCGTTTGTATCTGGAATGTACCAAGAAATTTAAAATCCGATGCGCCAGAAATATATATATAGTCACCAGTTGAATAGTCATGCGCCACTTGGTTTACCGTGCCAACTGTACCTGATGAGGTAAATGATAATACATCTTGATCTAGTTGTGCTCGAATAGTCCCTGAAATTATTTCTATCTGCTTCCCTCTGATCTCAGGACTAAAAACATAACCTGAATAAATACCATTATTTATTTGTATTCCGTTGAGATCTTCAAGTGTTGCCGTGCCTACTAGCTGACTATCACCGTTGAATACACACGTTAAATTACTTATTGTTACAGGCGTATTTATTACATACCCACTTACACCAAAAGGAAAATCTAACTGGTTAATATTACCTTTGGCTGCTGCGGCGCTAACTAAGCTTGCTATATCCGTAGTTCCGTCTGCAAATCCACCAAGTTGGTTTATGTTTTTAACATCCCTTATAGATAATGCTAGACTAGCAATACCAGTGCACTGCACAAAGAATATCCCATCTATCACCACGCTGGACGCTAGAACAACGCTCCAATCTCCGCCCCCTCCCTTGTCTGTCTCCCTTTCTTTTATTTTTAAGGTGTCACCGTCTGCAATATCATTACTAGCTATAGCAATTGATAGCGTATCTATATTTCTAACAAATGCGTTGTCGGTAACTGTGGCAAATTCAAATATTGGCTCTAAACCAAATATTTGAAGGTCGTCTTTATCGGTTAATGTAACTAAATAATCACCAGTTATGTAAATAGCTTGAAACAAGCCTATGGCGTTTGCTATTACAGGATTTGAATTTGCAACTGTGGCCGCTTTTGTTGTATACGTGTCTTTCTTCGTCCCACCATCCAGTTCAAAAAATTCAAGTTTAGCGCCATCTGGCGGTTTTACTCCGCTACCAACATCGGTCCTCGGCATTACAAACAGTGAAGTCATTTAATCACCCTCTTTATCTAGTTCTCTTATTTCTAAAAACGCCAATGTTTTCGCAGCCTTTGTAAGTTGCGTCCTATTCATTGACGGGCTATCTTTTTTAAGTCTGTTTATTTTAGTGTTAACTATTCCGTCCAGAGTTTTCTTTCTTGCTGCTATATCTCTGCCTTTTCTCGCAGTCTCAGCAACTAAGGAACCAACATTGAATTGTCCAAAACCCGCGAAATTGCCCAGCCTTTCAGTTATATTTAAAAATTTGTTAAATGTTCCGCTAGGGTTTGTTGTTCCTGGTGGTGGTATTGTGGCATCACCAATTACTTTTTGGAGAGTTTTTAGTTCGTTAAACCTCTCCTTCCCTAAAACTTCCATTAATGCCTCTGGTTTTATTTTTTTCATGGCAGAGTTCAACCTAAAACCTGAAATTTCCAGAGTATCTTTGTTTATGGCTTGGCCTAATATATCTCCAACCATTTCAGACTGTATAGATTTCCATGCGGTTTTGGTTTGTTCTGTAGGGCTTTGTAATAGTATTGACTTTATTTTTCTTATGTTTGTTACAGCGCCCTGACTTTTAACTATTTTATTTATTACTATTTCTGGATCAACCTTTGGTGTGCTTGTTCCTCTCTTGAAGCTCGTCAAGTCCTCTATTATATCCTTGGCTCCAAAGGTTTCTATTTGCTCCCTTGCTGCACCCCTAGCCTCTTTAAATGCGTCTGTTCTTCCGCCTTTTACGCCCTGATCAATGACTGCCGCTATTTGCTTGTCTAATTCACTAACAACAGCTTTGGCGCTTCCTGTTTGATCTGCGCCCACAGCCTTGTTCAAAGCCTTTCTGAATTCTTCCGCATTATTCAAGGTTAGTGGGGTAACATCGCCTGTTATCGTGATCGCCTGATCTCCGTCCATAACCTTAAATTTGTTTCTAGTCGATTGCTCCACACTATCCCCAATTAACCCGAATTTAGCTAAAGCGGTGTTTATTGACTTTTCAACTTCTGGCGTTATTGGTCTGTTTACTATTATGTCGTCTGCTATTTCAACTATGCTCGGATTGTTTAATGGTAAGGCTTCCCCTGCTGTATCACCGGCTAAAGTATAAAGCTCTGAAACTTCTTTGCGACCAAGCTCTTTTCTTTCAAGCAACACATCTTGTACAAGCTCACCTTTACCTCTTGCGGTATCTGTTACCGTTTCCCCTGTGGCCTCTGCAAACCTAGATGAACCGCCGAATTTTTCCGTGAACTTGGTTGCCGCTTCCTTTAACTGATCTTGTTGTGAAGTTGCAAAGGATCGCGCTTGTTCACCTTCAGGGGAAACAGATTTCAATAATGTTTGTTCCGCCTCTGATGGGGCGAACTTTTGCGAAGCTTGCGCCCTTGTTAGTTGTACACCTTGGGACTCAGCTTGTCTGATTCTACTTAATGCTTCAGGCGTTAAGTCTTCCTGTGATATTTGTTGCTTTAATGTCTCTGATGGCTTCAGCTCATCTTTGCTGAGATTGCTTTTGGTTCGCTTTGGTTCAAAAGATTTTAATAATTGGTCCGGGTCGATATTTGCATCTTTACGTAAAACGTCTTTTATATTTCTACCTGTGGCTTTTGCAATGTCAAAAGCTTTATCTAAAACGCCGGCTGTCACCGTATCAATAGCAACTTGGGATGCGTCAAACTCACCACCAGACAAAGCCTGTAATGCTTCAATACCTGCACTGGTTGCACCTGCCCCCGCCGCAACCTTTTTGGCTCCTGTCAACCTACCAGCGGGTGTAAATGCCGCTGCTATACCAAGACCTTGCATAATATCAATATTGCTTATTCCTGGCTTATTCAATACAACCTGTGCGCCTGTCTCGTTATTAGTTGCAAAAAAGTTTCCTTTTTCATCCTGGGTAACCCCGACATTTTTGAAGTTACTCCTTAGTATCTCGCCCATTTCAAACGGATCAGTAGCAGTAAGTAGCGAGGGTGTGATCTCGGCTACTCTTGCTTTATCCTCTCCGAACAGTAAGCCGCCCCGCCCTATTTCAGGTAAATTTTTTGTGGCTTCTGTTTCCCTTTCTGAGCCGGTAAAAAATTCCCCAATACTTGATAGGATTCCGGGATCTTCTTTTATTTCTGGTTTTGCTGCTTGTGCTGTGACGTTATTATCTGAAGGGATCAACCCTCTCTTTACTGCTTCATCAAATTGTGTTTTTTTGTCACCAGACAAAAGGCCCCTTTTATTGGCCTCTTTTAGCATTTCGAATTTTGTTGGCATTATAACCCCAGCGCTTTTTTAATATCTTCATCTGACATGTCTGAAATGTCACCTGTGAATACTTGAGGGTTATCAAATTGCACTTTAAAAACACCCTTTGACTGATTTTTAAGGTTTTCAAAGGCTCTTTTTCTACCCGCTGCTTTTTGCTTTAACACACCTGGTTTATCGCCAACTTGAGGGAAGAATTTTTTATCTTCGTTTATGAATTCGTCCTTGCCAATGGCTGCGCCTGACTCTTTACGAAGTACCGCTGTTATAAAATCCCTTTTAGCTTGCGAGTATCTTTGCTGATCATCCGATAACACTATATTTCCACCTGGTACAGCGCCAAAGAAAGCCGCCTGTATTGAGGTTGGATCGAATCCTTCTATTGATTCAATTTCGTCAAGGTTCGCATTTGCCGCATTTACCCTATTGGCAAAACCTGCGGCGGCTAGTTGCCCTTCATTTGCGCTTTTTAATATCTGTTGATCGGTTGGCTTTAATGATGGATCTGTTGCTGCCCTTTGGTTTAATTCTTTAGCTCTTGCGAATCCTTCTTTACTATTAGGTTCTATACCTTCGGCTTGTACTTTTTGTTGTAATGGACTTAATTTTTGTGATGGTTTAATCTTTCCTAAGCGCACACCCATTTGAACCGCTCCGTCTATTAGCGCATTGGCTTGTTTTGAGTTACCTGACTCATAAAGGGCTATGATTTCATCTGTATCACCTGTTTTTATATTTTTACTTGCTAATTCAGATCTTCTATTTTTTAAAAAGCTTAACTTGCTTTCATCGTCAGGTAATATGCTTGCTTGTAATGCTCCAAGCATAACGGATTCAATCCTACTTTCCTCTTCAGCTTTAGAGTTTTGAGATTGACCAGAGTTAAACTTTTGTATTTGCGTTGCTCGTTCTGGATCTAAACCCGCTAAACGAGATAATGAGGACTGATCCCCACCTGCCGCGCTTCGGCTTAATTGGTTTATCTGTGGTTGCTGTAGCTTTTGGTGTAGGTCGATGCCCCTACCTATAGCGCCGGACATATTAGGAACTAATTGAAATTGATTTGCAGTAACTAACCCGTTAGACATAATTAAACCTTAAAAATAAATAAATTAACTTAATGCGGCCGTGTAAAACTCTAAAAATTGTTGAAACTGTTGGGCATTAGCTTGCTGTGAGCCTAGTATACCAGAGGCGCGAGCCTGACCTTGTGTCTGTAATAAATTCGATATATTATCCGCCTTTCTTTGTCCGAAACTTCCCGTCCTAGCCGCTGTATTTATAGCGCCAGAACCGATATTAGTCGCAGCATCTTGACCAGAGCGTCTTAAATCGCTTAACCTTGAAAATTCATTGCCAAAATCTTGAGCGGCAAGATCTACGCCTTGTTGATTTAATGCGGTCAACACATTTCCGCCAAAGTTACCACCAACTGAACTCGCACTCCTTAACAAATTCTTTCTAGCTCTATCACGTAAAAATTGTTGACCGGGTGAGTTTCCAAAAGAATCAAACGCCTTTTCTTGATCTTCTTTACCACCAAACCCTAGCAATGACCGTTGCCGATTAAGAGCATCAACACCAGCGGTTGAAAATGGTGATAGTTCATCCCTGTTCACTTGCTCCGCCCTTGACAAATCCTCCCTTGTAAGGTCGAATTGCCTCCCTTGCTCTGTTATTCCTGCCTGTGCTGCGTCAGCTTGTATTTTTGCTGCTTTTTCTGCTGCCTTTTCTGCTGAATCGTCAAAGGTCCGTCCAAGTAAAGCGCCTTTTGTGCTGCCGAACACTGTTTTTACTGCGCTTTCCAGAAAACTCATAACATTCCCCTTATCTCTTTTCTTGTTAAACCTAAAAGCCATTGATCGTGTGTTTTACCATTTTTGGTAAAGCTCATTCTATTTACACCTTCATCCTTGAACCCTACGTTTTTTGCAAGGTTGTAGACTATCCTTCTAGTTTTAGGTATGGATATATTAACCTTTTGCATCTCGCCGCCCATCTTAACAAGCCACTTGAAAAGCTCAATGATCATACGCCTAGAGTGCGACCTATAACCACTTAGTAAGCAAGGGTGTATCTTAACAGATGTTTTGTTTTCGTAATGTACCGAAATAACACCGACAGTAACATTTTCAACTTCGCATATTAGCCAATATGCTGTGGCGCTTGTTTCCGGGTAAAAGTCGTTAAGACTTACCGAATCTTCCACCGAATGTTCCCATATTTCAGGCTTGGTTATTATATTTCTAACCAATATCATATCGTTAGTAAGCGCCACTTTTATCATGTAAATTCTATCCCACTCGCACGAACTGCAATAGTTAATGTTGTTGATGCTAATACCGATATTGTACCACCTGGGGGGATCAAATGGTTAATTATCGCTACAGGCTCATCATCCTCGTTAGTTATAAGGCTTTTAGCTTTAACTAGTACGTTGGTGGAATCGGCACTACCACCACTAGGAACAACGTGTAAAGTGTATGTTTCTGTCCCTGCGGAAGAGTTTGTTGCAGTAAATGCCACAACCCTAGTACCAGCGCCGTTCACTGGTGAGGTGTACAGCGCAACCGCTGAGGCAGTAAGTTGAACCCCGTTTATTAATGTTTCGTTTTTTGCTGCCATTGTATTTATCCTATTAGTGTATTTTCTAGGTTTTCAATTCTTTTTAGTAATTCTGGGTTTGCTGCTGGCGTTATTGAGTTTTCTAATTCCTCTATTCTTTCAACTAACGCTTTTATCAATTTTAACGCTAACCCTGAACTATCCGCCAAAGTTGTATTTTCTAACTCTTCAATTCTTTTTAGCAACCCTTTAACATTTGTTATCTGCCTGATGGATGCGGGGTCCGCCTCTGTTAATTCTGTTGACTCATTTGTCTGTGCTGTGTTTTCCTCTAAATATATAGCAGTCCTAAGATCAAGTATCCCATCTTTCGTTATTGGCTGATCGCGCCTTGGTGGTACTAATCTATTTGCCATTACTTAGATCCAACCTCTGCATTAGATGCCAATTTCATAAAGTTTGCATCAACTGGATCAGTAACAGTAAAGCTCATCATTCTTGATACGGGGATTCTTCCTTGCTGCCTCCATATGGTTCGATGATTGTATTCGCCTACCCTGCCTATTTTTCTTTTAAAATTACCAAAAAATGACCGTCCGCCGTTATCTGATATTGACATTCTAACGGTTGGAACTGAGCCGTTACCAGTAGTTAACCCAACACCAGATTCAAAGGTCGCCTCTACTTCACCGACAAACAAAGGCGTTCCATCCTGGCTAAATGGCTGTGTTACCGCATGTCTGAATATATTAGTTCCATAATAGGATAGTGTCTTTTTATCCAACTCGCCAATAAGACCAGTATTCAAATCGCTAACAAGTAACTTACCGTAAATACTCATTATTGTTGCAACTTGAAATTTATTATCCTCAAACCCTGATTGAAATTCAAACCACACTTTCATTCCTGATAATGCGGAGGCTGTAGCGTTATACACAAATGTTTTTGAAGGTATCCTTACGGATTCAAACGTAAACAAGGCTAAAGTTTGCCCCCTTTCTGTGTACGTCATTGAAAATGATTTTTCTATCTCTTCTCTTGTGAATTCCTGTATAGAATCATCCACCGCATCAGTTGAGATCTTTTGCGCGCTTGCACTGCCAACGACTTTCCATATAGAAGAAAGTTCATTTTTATCACCACCAACAAAGCAAAATGAATTGTCAAATTGTAAAAGCGAGTGTTTAGCATGGCAACCTTTTTGTATATTGGCCCCTTGTATCCTTTGGAAAACAAAACCACTACCGCCGATGTTTTGAAATAACTCTATGGTGTCCCTGTTTAAAACAAATAACTCGTTATGGTTGACATGAAGCGCGACAATAGGATCGGGGCTTATTTCTGATGCGCCAAAATCTAAGGCATCAAAATCTAAAGGATCGTTTAGTTCGCTATGAAAAAACACTTCGCCACCTGTCGCACTAAATACGAAAAATGTATCTTTAAATACAACAGTGTCAGATGCAATAAAGTCTGGATCAGTTATTTTAGAAAGCGTATTTGTTTTATTGTCAAAAACGTAAGCGCTATTGCCTGGTATAACGATCACCAAATGCCTCTTACTTACCGCTGTTGATACTCTACCCGTACCAGGTATAAGCCCATGATTAGTTATTGCGCCCAATGATGTTGTAGATATTAAACTATTACCGTTTATGTAAAATGCAACACCGTTTAGGTTTGCGCTACCTCTTCCTTTTGATACCAATGCATTTGTAAACTCTTTTATTCCTCTAGGCTGCATTAGCATAGCCGTGTTAAGTGCTGGACCTTCAGCCACAACAGGTATCCAATTAATGCACCTTTGAGACGAAAACGGCGCGCTAGGGGACTGATAGAATGTAATTGGTATTGGTATATTAGTTCTTGGCATCAGTTAAAGTCCGGTTGAATGAATAAGCTGGTCATTTCTTCATCCCAGCCTAAAATATCATCAAGTAAGGATGCGGCTTTAGCGTTTATTTTTTGCATCTTCGCGGGTGTTACATCGTAATCATCAGCTAAAATATCAGCTAAATTATAGATTATTGGTAATAACCATTCTTGAGGAAAGTCTAAGTTATCCGTGTCGGTTGTGACATCCTCAAGCTGCCTTTCAAAAGTGTACCGTATAAAATCGTTTACACTGTTTGCAGTTTGCCATACATAAACACGTCCATTATTTAATTGCGGTGAGTAATACGCATTTACAACAGTACCTTTCGATGATTTATTTATCTGGTTAAAATATTCTTCTCTACTCCATGTAATAACAGGTATTTCATTATCATTAGCGAAGGTTTTTCGTCTAAATGATAATATTCTTTGCGGCCTTGATACTAAAGTGGTAAACGTAAAGGCCGTACTACCTGATTTAGATGCTGAGGGTATACCTGCTGTTAGTGTTATTTGAATTGAGCTATCAACAGTTAATATCGTCGTCCAGTGGCGTGTATTATTATCTAGTTCTATTCCTACACTATCACCAGCGACCATGCCGGCAGTGTCAACTAATTGGAATACTGTATCTGTGGAAACTTTATCTAATATCGTTGTTGTCCCGATAAAATCATCTAATTGACAAGCCTCATCACCAGTAGCGCCAACAAGGTAATCACTTTTTCCAGCATCTAAGAACAAGACAGCTTCGTCTTTAGCCCACAAATGCAAACCCTGTGCTGCCCAGTTTTTAATTAACAAATTAAGACTGTCAATACCGTCTTGAAATTCGTGCGGCTCTAGTTCTTGTTCGCCTATCTTAACGCCAAGCTTTGAGAATGCTTTTGTTACAATATCAACGGTCGGCATTGTATAAGTTATAGTTCCGCTAGTAGCCATTTATAAATCGTCCTGTGTTATTTGGTCAGGGAATAAGTCAACAGGTCGTAACCTAACGTTTTTTACTGTTTGGTCGTCCTTTCTAGGGCGTATTTTTAACTGGGGGTGCGCTGGATTCCATTCAGACCTATGAACCAAAAGCCCAGCTTGATCCCCTGTTAACTTCATCATTTCAGAAGCCGGGTATTTAAATCCTGATATATCACTAATAACCCAGTGATCACCTGCCTTGGGATTTGTTTTCACAGTTAAACCCTACCATCTACAATAGCGTTAACGGCTGTAATGGTCGTTGCGTCTCGAATATCAATTATCAATTCACTCTCTTCATCTTTTATGTATCTGTACCTTGATAACCCATCATTGACAAATAAGTCATAAGCCGCTTGATCTGCAATGGCTAACACATCATCTTGATCACCGTTTTGTATTTTATACGGGAATCCACCGAATACTTGAATACCAATATAATTGCTGCGATTATCTAAAACCAATGGGAACGGCATAGATAAATGAGTAAAGCCATCACTTATCAACTGTACCGTTTTTATTCTAACATCACTTAGCTTTTCTTCTTGAGCGAATGCAAGTTGTCCACCTAACACAAAACCATCAATCGTTGTTTCCTCGGCTGGGGTAAATGTACCGATTATTGTCATCTGATCGCCAGTGTAATTAACACCGTCATTAGTTATTGGCTCATCGTCAATTTGTTGCTGCATGTACTTGATACTTGCATCTGTCGCAGTTAATGTATAGCTCATTATGAAACCCTCCATATATCTATTCTGGCATCGCTTATCCTGGCTTCGTCTTCATCCTTCCTATAACTTATATCTAAATCTATTGTTGCTGGTGAACCTAGTGTTGTATAGGTTGTTATTGATTCTGATACCCAACCGTTGTCCTCTTTTATGTTATGAAATAAGTAATCACCGCCGTTACTGTGTGTATGCTGGGCTACGCCATCGACTTTAAATTCTAGATCGGTTCCTTTTTCTTTCTTTTTATTTGTTATTTGTGCAGTGAATGAAATTCTATATTTACCGGCGGGCTTTGTTGATGTTGTTACTGAGAGTTTTGATTGAAATGATCCTGAAGTTGTCGAACTTTGCGGTAAGCTGCTAAACTCTTCGAACTCAGTGCCGAATAAGCCCGCACCAATTGCACTAAAAGATAACGGGGTTTCTGATCCCTTGCCTGTCTCCCAATCTCCACTTGTTCCTGATCTAATAACAGAGACATTTACTTTTGTTATTACTGCGCTATCTTCATAAAAGAAAAAATCATCTCTTGTGAAGTCTTCGACAGTGCCAACAGTGCCAACACCCCTGATAGTTAAATCATTTAATATGTGACTCTCAACTTCAAATAACCCGTTATTTATCCTTGAACCAGTTATAGAGACAATATCGTTTTGAGAAAATATTGCAGAACCAACCGTAACAACCGTTGGGTTAGTAGTTGAAGGCTCTCCATTAGTGAATCGCTCACCCGCCACGGAATCAGTCGTTGATGTGGCTTGGTAAATCACAGAAATTCCCGACTGTGTCGGAGTTGTAGAAGTATATTCGCTGTTCAATCTAGCGTAATCATCAGATATATTGCTAGTGTCACCTATATTTGCGATAGGGAAAGGTCGTGCTACTGCAAATCCTGATTCAATATAGGGCTTTGTTTGCCCGATAAACAAACCGTCCGTCTGAAGACCACCAAACAATTCAACACCGGAAAGTTTCAATAACATCTCATCGCCGGTATAGAAAAATACTACATTACCACCTTCAACTTTTGTTATGTCTAAGGTTAATATAGTTCCAACATCACTAATTAAAACGGGTAGTGTCACGTCAAGTATTACCGGACCTGTATCTAAAGGGCCAGCGAACGACTGAACCCTAATGTTACCCGCTGTTGCTGGTCTTATGCCAAAAGTTGATATTAAACTATCTACCGGAAATTGAAATAGCATCTCTTGAGGATCTGCTAACTGAGTTGTAAACACTGAAGCAACAATAAATGTTGAATCATCAGTTAAATCATAAACAACGCTTTCCACAACCCCATCGCTATTGTATTGAGTTGTCAACGGTATGTAATTAGCTCCGTACGCATCTGTTAGAGCCAGTACTCTTGTGCCGGGTGATACCTCTAACCCATCCCTTCCTAATCTAACAGAGCCGGGATTTGTTTCTACCGTCCCATCAACCTTGAGTATGTTTGTGCTGCTAGCTATTGACTCAACAAGCATACCACCTGATGATTTAGGTACGGAGTCATCAGGTAAGTTAATAATTGAATCGACAGCCTCTTGTTGTGAAGCGGATAGCCCCTTGGGTATTGATACGGTTCCCATGTTATCTACCTCCAGCCTGTAACAGTGTTATTGTTGCTTCGCCAGATGTATGACTGGTTACATTTAAACGCACGGCAGAAACGGGGATGATTATATTTCCCTCGTCATTAGTCGTAAGCCCAGTAAGCCCATCAGTATCAAACCATGTCGGCGTAACACTTTCGTCTTGGATGTCGTCAAAAGTGTGTTCAACGGTAAAAGTCAACGCCGCGCCAACACTAAGAACCACAGCCATACCAAGCTTAAAGTTGCTATCTCTCCAATCAACGGGTAGTGTACTCCCTGCCGATTGAGAAGATACGGTGTTTTTTACTCTACGCATAATATCAAGCCTCTTTAGCCCAAACGCCGCGAACTGCTACAACTTGCCACGCGGCAGTGCCATTCAAGCTTGCTAAAGTGACGTAATCGCCCTTTTTAGCCGTTGCCTTAGTGTTTATCAAGTCTTTATTGTCTGTATTGCTACCGATGTAATTAATGCCGTCTACGGCTGCTGGGCTAACACTCAACTCGGCTGTTCCGTCTTCGGCAGTGTTAACAAATGTGATAGTATTGCCGGTTGCGATTGATGGCATTGTAAATACAACACCGTCCAAATCAGAGGCTAATGATTTACCTGAATCTGTGTTGATTATAACTGTGTAATTTGCTGTTTTTTCTTCTGCGTTGATGTCAACGAGAAAGGAAGCTAAACCATTGGGAATTACAGATAAGCGTTTTTTTGAAAGGTTTGACATTTTTGAATCTCCAAAGCGCCGCCACGGATTCAAACCGTGATTTACCCATCAGGGACGCGATTATAGGAAGGGCGTTAACCCCTGCATTAATTATATACCCGCTGAACCATAACAACCGCGAGGATCAGACCAACCGAACGAATAACGCTCATCGGCTTTGAATCGCATGTTGCTTGTACCAAAATCTTTATCTTGATCAAAGTCCACTTCTTGACGGGTGAAATACTTCATCCCATCCGGCGCATTAGTTTTGATAAACCATGCAGATGCAGAGGTAAGATAATTGTTTACCGAATGACCACCCGGCAACATACCAGTTGAGCGGATAGCATTAACAGCATTGTTGGCCGTATCATTTTGCAATGAAGATTTTAATATTCGCTCTGCTTCAAAACTTAATTTAGATGGGACAATCAAATTAAGTCCTTGCAATGCAATACGCAAACCTCGCGGATCAGTCGCTTCATTAATCTGTATTAGCAAATCTTCAAGCGATGCTTCAGATAACGCCGCTGGTGTCGCTAATCTGTTGCTAAAGGTTGTGTTATCTGATGGACCGTTAATGTGGGCAGTTGAAAATAATTCCACCCCATCGCCACCAGGCATTAAGAACGCAGAGTTAAAGCCACGGTTGTATACATTAGCGCCAACGTTCTCTTTAGTTTGATGCATTGAAAACGACAAAGCACGCGCGCGTTTTTCAAATAAATGGTATAGGTTATCCGCTAAGTTCTCTTTAGTAACAATAAAGCCTTTAGCATATGTTAAGTTTTTAAACTTAGGACTAAATCCTTCTTGTTGCGAGTCGTAAGCAATGCCCGCGCCCTCTTGCTTTTCAGGAGCTAACCCAAAACCTTCGAATTGTTGATCTTGTTCAAATGCTTTTTTAGACTGATCAGTATTAAAAAGCATATCCCATTGCGTTTGGTGCTTCGTGTAAGCTTGACCAAATACATTCTTAACGCCTTCAACTAGTAGGCGTGCGTTATTACCCGTTGTGATTATGCCGCCCATATTATACTCCTACCACATCATTGGTTGATTCATTAATACGACAAATTAAAGTCGTTCCGATTGGTGCTGGGTAAGTAATACTTCCAGAATCCTTAACACCAACAATACGAACCTGAGCAGTTCCAGAGGAAGCCGCACCAGTTGCATTGATAGTCATATTGGAATTTACTAAACCACCCGTTTGTGTGGCCGCTGTTGCTACAATGTCTAAATTGCCGCTAACGTCTGTTAATGCAAAGGTTCCGTCTGATGTTTCAGCTTCAAGTAACATATCTTTACCAGTGGCAACTTTAACGGTTCCTGCGGTGCTAGCCGCTAAACCTTTTTGCTCTAGATTTGACATGTTGAAATCAATACCGACAATAACACCAGTAATCAAACCGGCCGCGCTTGATGCGTCTACTTCAGAAATACCAGTTGATGCGTCTAAGTTGCCTGTTTCGGTAACTAAATCGCCAACTGATAATAAGGTTGAATGTGTTGCGTCAACGGCGTAGGTTTCGACCTTACCGATATATGGGTGACCTGAACGGTCTTGTATGGGGCGAAATCCACCAGCCATAATGTTCTCCAAATTAAAAAGTAATAAATAGCACGTTGTGTACTATGAGCTTACAAATCAATCCAGAGTTTCTTTCTGTATTTTGATTTGGGGCTTAAATTCGCATCTACGAAAATGGCCACTTATCAATAAATATAGTCATTTTGTAGTAAATTTCACCACTTTTCTAATGGTGAAATTTACCAAGGTTGGTTAATACTACCATAATTTAGTTGTTTTTACTAAACTATATCCCTTTCCCTTGATACCACATGATCTTGTCCTTTAGGGACGTATTCATTTTCGCCAAGGTTTTGTGCTTGATTGGTCGATGTTGCGATATTCAAATCTTGCTGCTTTTTAATATCTTCATCGTAATACGTTTGTTCTATTTGCATTAAAAAAAGAGTATTGCCGTTACCGGCTGGTGTGGTTATATGTTCGTTTCGCTCGTTTGTAACCTTCTCCCACCATGCCCGTTCCATTTGCTCAATAGCTCCATCCTTATCAACTTGCCAATACTGCTGGTAACCTTCTTTTTTTAATGAGTCCGGTACTTGTAATTTATTACCCGCTGACATTGGGATTCGGGCAGGTCTTTCGGTATTGGTGTGGGCCTGGTCCGCTCTGCTCTTGTTTTGATTTTTCATTATTTTCCCCTCGTAGCTGAAACAGCTTTTAAAAATTCAGCTTCGGTTTTGAATAGCTCACTACCAAATGAGTTCCAGTTATCGCGTTCCTCTGCTGTCAAATCGTTCATTGTTAAACCTTTGTTAGATCTGCGCGGCGTGCTTGTATTGTTTTCAGATAGATTTGATTGACTTCTTCGGGGGTTTGTTGGTGTTGTCGGGTATAAGCTTTCAATGCGTGAATCAACATGAGCTAGTACTTGGCTATTTGTCCACGTTGGATTTTTGTTTAAACAGCTTTTCCAAACGCCTTCCGCCACTCCGCCACGTTCATCATTTGCATCATTAAACCAAGGGTTTTTTGTAATCCATGCGCTTATTTCAGGTGGTTGCGATTCGGTTTCTACCGTTTTTACTGGTTCTTCTTTTTCAAGCTTGTCAATTTCTTCTTGGTTTTTGTCGTAAGTATCTAAATCGCTAACTTTTGTCGCTTCCCTTTGACCGTCTTTTAATTTCTTTATCTCCGCTTCCTTGGTAGCTTTGTGGTATTTGTTTAAGTTTACGATCTGCGAGTCAAAGCTGACTTTTTGGTCACTCATTGTCTGCTTGACTTCGTTTAGCTGCTTAATCCACTTACCATCATTAACGTACTCTTTTGCGGACTTCCAGTTACCTGCATCACCTTCAAATTGATCTTCAGGCTTCCAACCTTGATCATGCGCTTTCTGCTCTATCGCTGTAAATTTAATTCCTTCGGTGATTTCTTCCTGACCTTCTAGATCAGCCTTTGCCAACTCTTCTAAGTTAACATCTTCCACTTTTTCGCCGCTCATTTACTTATCCTCATTAATAAGTTGATTTACTAGCTCTTCACTAAGTACGCCGATAATGTCGCTGTCTGCAACGTAACGTAACTTTTTATACTGTGGCTCATAATCACCCGTTCTTGAGTGCTTGCCATCGTATCGGCTTTTAAGTTCTACCGTGTCACCGATTTTAACGCCCCAATCGCCGGGACCATCACAACCTGAAAACCCCTTGTAAGCAGTTGGTCCAAACGCTAGTATTTTGGCTACATCACTACCCTTTGATTCTCTTGATTGTTCTGTTTCTGACATTGTTATAATGCCGCCTTTTGATTTAAACTGCACTGGTATAACTTCGATCAATACATGAAAACCTAATGGTAATACTGGTGTTTTAATTTCCAACATTATTCGTCACCATCCCTTAACATTTCGTAAGCTTCCTTAAATAAATTAGCACCTTCAACTGTAGCTTCATTGGTACACGCTTGCATTGCTGTTAAGTCCATAGTTTCCCTTACTACTGATTCACCTTGTATTACTTTTATCTGCTCTGCTACTTCTGCAAATACTGCTTGTGTTACGGGGTGGCTGTTCCAATCCGCTAAATCTTCTTTACTTATCATCATTTAAACCCTGTGGTTGTTGTATTTGTTGCAAAGCCTGCTGATTTTGCAACTCTTGATTATCAAGCTCACCCACTGCTTTGTGGGTAGATATTTGATTTTTTACGTCTTCTGTTTCTGCTTTTTCATAATTAAGCACTTCGATTGATTTGTTCTTTTTAATCTCACTATGTGCTTTATCTGCATCACTTGATGCTTTCAAGTCTGCTCTTGCTTCTTCACGTTCTATTCTATCAGCTTCGGCCGCTGCTAACAAATCAAGCCTTTCAGCTTCGCCGCTTATTAACTCGGCTAGCTCTGGATTTTCTGATAATAACCTTTGTAAACGCTGCTCTGCGTCTTCTTCAGGAAATATCTCTTCCATTCTCTGCGAACCTATAGCCTCATAGAAGTTTTCAATAATTGGTCTAATATTACCCCCTGCCATTGCTACAAGTTCAACCTGACTAACTTCTGTTTGCGCCTGTTGTATCCGCTGTATTTGGCTGGATATTTCAGGGTTAGCAACTGGTACGATATTCATCCGGCGTAAATCAAAATCAAACTCAAAGTTAGCCTCGGGATCGTCAAGTACTTCTTGGTATTCTTGCGGATCAAGAAACTTTGAATTAAGGATAAACAGCTTTTTAAACTCTGATGCCATTGCCCGGTAAATTCTGAGTATTATTGCGCCCGCTGATTGCTGTTGCTCTTGTACTAATGCAAGTGTTGTTGTTGCTGGTGCGTTGGCCCCGATTGTTTGCGATAAATCTGCTGATGCTGATAGCTCTTGGGATGAACTAATAAACAGTTGCATCATTGAGAATAGCGTTGGGCTAGCGTCTTGAATAGGCCTAGGGAATATTCCGCTACTGAGGTCTTGCGCTGATATACCCGTTTGTTTATACTCGCCTGGCTTGAATGCCGACGATCCCATTTTACCCCTAAAGCCTTTTGCCAACCAGCCGCCGCCCGTATTTGCCAATGTACCGGAATCAACTAGCTGGTTTGTTGTCGCGTTAATGGCATTGGTTAATGCACCCAAGATGTAAGAGTAGCCAATATCTAAAAAGCCCCCTTCAGGATCGTGAAGGAAACTATACTTAGTTATATCATTTACTGGTTTGATTCTTACCACTTCGCGCTTACCATCAGCACCGGCTAGTCCGTCAACTGTCATTAAGCTAGATAAATCAGTGGCGCGTCTATTCTTTTCATCTTTGACTAATACGTCAGAAGGCTCAAAGCGAGGTGTTATCCTTACTATTTGGCTGGAATGTTTAGCAATGGTGAAAGTATAAGGTTCTTCGTAACCGTCACCGTCTAAATCAAAATAACCTTGCTGCTCGATAAAATCTGTCATCTTGTCAGCTTCGGCTTGATCTTCTGTGTCTTCACTGTCAGAAATTGCGCTAATTTCTATATCTAGCCAAAGCCCTTGATTTTGACGCTCTAATATATCGTTATGCGACAATTCAAACTGAGTGCTAAACCTTCTTAGTCTGGATATGCTTTTGACCCGATTGTTAACCACAAAGTCAGGGTACAGGATAATGTTTGACATTGAGCGACCTAAGCGCTGGTCAAAGAATGTTTTCTTAAATGCACAGCCATCATAAGGAAGTTTGTAAATAAGCGTTTCGTGTTCTTCCCGCCATTCTTCCATTTGAACATTGATCTGAAAGTTTGAATACTCTGCTACACGTTCAGCGGATTTTGCTTTCTCACCATCTAAATCTTTGCCGATGATTTTTGTTTTAACGATATTATCTTGGCGTAATAGCTCGGTTGATGCACGGTCACTAAATTTAAGCGCCGCTTGCATTAAGGTAGGTGATTTAAAGTTGCTAGCACCATCCCAAGGGGTAGATTTGGCGTTCTTTTCTTGCTTAACTAACTCTAGACCTCTTTTATTAAAGTCGTTCCATTCGTCCATCGAGCTCAAATCAGCGATAAAGCCGTTATTTACATTTTGACCTACTTTATTAAGCATGTCATCACTGAACTGGTCCGCAATATTAGCTTTCGGTATAAAGATAATCTTAGCTTCTTGCTCAGTGCCACTAGCGACAATATCAAAAAAGCTTGCAAGCAATTCAACGCCTTCTAGCTCGGTTTGTTTGTTTTGCTCTTCTCGTTCTTCTAATTTAATTTCTGGTTTATTCATGTTAATGCCCTGTTGTTCCCGTTGCTATTGAAGCTATAATCATAGTGTCCACACCTTCAACAAAATCGAGTAGTGCTTTGTATTCTTTATTGTGAATTAAGCGCTCGATATACCCGAGCTTCATCTTGACTTTGTAACCGTTACGCCAGTTGTTTATATTAATATAATTGGCATCAACCTTAACTGATAAACCGCTTCTTTTTGCTACCGACATCACACAGTCCATCACAAGACTGGTATTCTCTTGTTTTGTAATTAATTTAGACACATATTTATCGTTACTTACTGCGCTTGGTTTTTTTTTAAAATACTCAAACATATCACTCACCATTTCTTTTTGCTAACCCTAAAGAGGCAAGGCATAAATTTATTGTTTGACTGGCGATAAAAGAAGTCATGAATGCAATGTATTCGTGTTTACTTGCTATTTTTGCGCTCTCTATTAGTCGCTTTATTCGCTGTTCTGATTGCTTGGCCTGTAGATCAAGTATGTATTCAAGTTGTTCTGAATTTGTCATATCAATATCCCATTACTCCAACGTCTTCATAATCGTCAAAATCATCATCATAGTCATCACTAGAGTCTACCACATAACCACCCATAAACCCTAAAGCGAGGTATTGCTCTGCGTCTGCCGGGTGTGAGTATTTGTTTTTATCTGGCTTATCTTTATATCGTTCTTCACCTGACATTTGCATTCGTTTGTACTGGTAACCGCCTATTTTACCTTTACGTATCATTGGGCAGCTACGGCTAACTAAATAACCTGGTTCACCTTCTACCATTTTAATTAAGTATGAGTTTACAGCGTCTATTCGTCTTGTCGGGTCGTTGGTTGGTGCTTTCTCTGTTTCAAAGCCCATATTCAACGGTTGTAGTATGTCGCCATCTTCGTTTAGTACGCTTTCTCCATCCTCGTTGTATTCAATGTATTCATCATTAAGGATATTC
>JABSRY010000199.1 GCA_013214985.1 Hyphomicrobiales bacterium | reverse complement strand
GTTATTAAGGAAATAATTATCATAATATAACCAAATCACCAATCATATTTGATATATTCTAAGATATAATCACAACAATGACACTATAGACAAAAACTTTGGCAAAAAGGTGTCATCCGCCATGATTATTTATCTTTTAATTTTTCAAACCTTGTGAAGGCATCTTGTAAACTAACTAATTGTTTTTTTGCGGCTTGCAGCCTTTCTTTTTGTTCATTAATTATTTTTTCTGGCGCTTTTGAAACAAAACTTTCATTGCTTAGGCGTTTTTCAGTACCTAAAACATCTTTTTCTGCTTTACCCATTTCCTTGGTCAGCCTATCTAGCTCTGATTGGATATCGATTACACCTGCCAATGGCAATGCAATGATAACGCCGTCTATAAGAATTTGAATAGCACCATCAGGCACTTTATCGGCGATTGTAATATTTTCTAATCGCGCCATTTTTTTCAACAAATTGTTATGTGTGGTTATTTTTGCTTGAACCTCTGTGTTGGAATTAACAACTATTACAGGCGTTTGTGCGCCTGCGGGGATATTCATTTCAGCGCGTACAGATCTGATTTCGGTAATAAAATTAATTACCCAATTGATTTCTTGCTTGGCGTTATCATTTTTAATAACTGAATTTGAAGGCCATGGTGAGGTGATCAACATTGACTCACGGATGACATCTTCTGCGTCGAACCTGTTCCACAATTCTTCGGTTACGAATGGCATGAAGGGATGCATTAAATGTAGCAAATGGTCGATAACATAGGCGGTAACCATTCTAATTTCTGTTTTATCTGCTTCATTTTCACCAAATAGGATTGGTTTTGTGAGCTCAATATACCAATCGCAAAAAATGTTCCAAGTAAACTTATAGATCGCACTTGATGCATCGTTAAATTTAAATTGTGCTATAGAGTCTTCTATCGCATTTGTTGTTTCTGAAAGTTCTGACAACAGCCACTTACTGAGAGTTAATTTAACATTTTTAGGATCGAAACCCTCGACTGGTTTACAATCGTGCATTTCGGCAAAACGGCAAGCATTCCACAATTTTGTAACAAAATTACGGTTATTTTCGACCACTTTGTTGGATAATTTTATGTCACGACCTTGCCCTGCCATTGATGACAAAGTAAAACGCACCGCATCGGCACCATATTGATCAATTAAATCTAAAGGATCCATTACATTGCCTTTGGATTTTGACATTTTTGCGCCAAACTCATCGCGAACAATTGCATGGATATAAACCGTTTCGAATGGCTCTTCTTGCATAAAATGTGTGCCAAACATCATCATCCGTGCGACCCAGAAAAAGATGATATCAAATGCTGTAACCAATACACTTGTTTTATAATATTGCTCAAGTTCTGTTGTTTTTTCTGGCCAACCCATCGTCGCAAATGGCCAAAGCGCAGAGCTAAACCATGTATCAAGAACATCAGAATCGCGCCTTAATTCTACGATTTTACCATAGTGTTTGTCGGCAAGTTTTTGTGCTTCTGCTTCATCTAATCCGACAAAAATTTCATTATCAGGCCCGTACCATACAGGTATTTGATGACCCCACCATAATTGGCGAGAAATACACCAAGGCTCGATATTTTCCATCCATTCAAAATAAGTTTTTTCCCAATTTTGGGGTACAAATTTAGTGCTGCCATTACGCACGGCTTCCATAGCAGGTATTGCTAGTTTTTTAGCGTCAACATACCATTGATCACTAAGCCAAGGTTCAATAACTACACCAGACCGATCGCCATATGGTACGGTGTGCGGGTTGTCGTCAATTTTTACCAATAGGCCAAGTTGTTCAAACTTTTCTACTACAATTTTGCGTGCTTTAAACCGCTCTAACCCAACAAATTCTTCGGGCACATTTTCATTTAAATGTGCATTTGCATCTAGAATATTTATAACTTCTAGCCCTGCCCTTTTACCAACTTCAAAGTCATTAAAGTCATGTGCGGGTGTGATTTTCACAGCGCCGCTACCTTGTTCTGGATCAGCATAATCATCGGCTACGATTGGGATTTCTCTGCCGACTAAGGGTAATATTACAGTTTTGCCAACAAGGTCTTTGTAACGTTCATCATCTGGGTGAACTGCTATACCAGTATCACCGAACATAGTTTCTGGTCGGGTGGTCGCAACTGTTATATATTGGCCTTCCATACCCTTAATCGGATATTTAAAGTGCCAAAGTTTACCATCTTTTTCGATTTGTTCAACTTCGATATCTGAAATAGCGGTTTGGAGTTTTGGATCCCAGTTAACCAAGCGTTTTGCACGGTAAATATAACCTTGTTTATGTAACTCAACAAATGTTTTAAGAACGGCTTCTGACAAACCTTCATCCATCGTAAAGCGAGAACGCGACCAATCACAACTTGAACCTAATCGACGTTGTTGGTTTTGAATGATTCCGCCTGATTCTTCTTTCCATTCCCAAATTTTTTCGACAAATTTTTCGCGGCCAAGAGCAACACGACCTGGCAGTTTTTTTTCGGCAAGTTGGCGCTCAACCACCATTTGAGTTGCGATGCCTGCGTGATCCATGCCCGGTTGCCAAAGTGTGTTTTTACCGCGCATTCTGTTGTATCTGATTAAAATATCCTGCACTACATTGTTAAGGGCATGCCCCATATGCAATGAACCCGTTACATTTGGTGGCGGTAATACTATTGAAAAACTTTCGGCATTTTTTTTATCGGACTCAGATAGGCCTGCACCTGCTTTAAATGCACCTGCTTTTTCCCAATTATCATAATGGCGCGTTTCTAAACCCTCTGGTTTATATGTTTTTTCTAGCATTCTAAGACCTATTCTCTATAATATAGACATAAAAAAAGGCGGCATACGCCACCTTTTTAATAATAATTGTGACATTTAAATTTTGCCGCCTCTAGCGACACGTTCAATTTCTTCTCTAATAATTTTTTCGACCATAACAGGTAGATTATCGTCTAACCAACCTTTAAGCATGGGGCGCATTAACGCCATAACCATGCTTTCGACTGTTTGCCCCGCACCATTTTGAGCTAATAACGTATTTGCAAGCAAGTTGAAATTTTGATTGACCTGTTCACCAACCTGATTTGATATCAACGTTTCGGAAACAGCTACTTGCGGAAGAATGTCATCTTTAACGATTTTTTCAATCTCTTCAGCGGGTTCTTCATCTGCATCGTTAGGAGATGAGAACTCAAGATCATCGATATCATCTGGAGAAATTAAGCCTATATTTTCATCAAAATCAGCTAACGGATCTTCTTCAGCTAAAATTTCTGTAAGTTCTAGAATTTCTTCATCATCTTCTTCGTTTTCCATGGCTGCGGCCATATCTAACTCAGTGTCTTCTTCTTCGTCATCATCAGATATTATGCGCCGAATAGAGGACAAAATTTCTTCCATTGTTGGCTCTTCGCCATTATCGTCCGACATATTGCGTTTAGTTTCACTCATAAAGACCTCAAAATATTACCATACAAAATTTGTAATATTCTTTCTTTATTCTTAACAGAAAAATGTTTGATTCTTAAGCGTTTTTATAAAACAAATAAGTACAACTTGATTAAATACATATACATATTTAAAAATATGAATAAAATCAACTAGTTAACGATATTCGACACTGTATAAAAGCGTCCAGAGAATCTGTTTAAACTAGTATAAGCAACTAATGTTATTATCTAATTCCGAGTTTTGTAGCTGTTAAACTACCTATAGAAGATAATAATTGCATTTGCGAAAGTAATACTGCGCGTTTTGAAACAATTGCTTGTACTTTTGCTGAAAGCAATTCTTTTTCGCTGTTTAATACGTCAAAGCTTGTTCTTACGCCTTCTTCCGCTTCGGCACGGATACCATTTAACACGGCTCGCGACGCTCTAATTTGTGCATCATCGGCTGTAATCCGAATTTTGGATGCTTTTAGGGTGTTCCAACGAGATTTAACACCCGCTACAATACGCGCTCTTGATATTGTTAAATTTAGCCTTGCTTGGGCTACTTTAATTTTTTCTTGTCTTGTTTGAGAATATTTAATGCCACCATTATAAATGGGCACAGACAGTTTTGCGCCAATGGTTAGGCTTGCTTGGGCCGCACTGCCGTCATATGCGCGTTGCGCCGACGCGGTACCAAATGCACTTGCAGAAGGTAATAAACCCGCTTCGGCAATTTGAACCGATTTTTCGGCGGATAATACTGATTTTTTAAGAGATTTTAGCGCCGGGTGTCTTTTTTCTGCTGATGCAATTGCAGACCTTAACGACTTGGGTAACAAGCGTGATATGTTTTTGGGCTGCCTTAGATTTGTTGGTTTATGGCCAATAATTTGCTCATACACAGCTCGGCTCATATCTAACTGAGCTTTTGAACTTGCGATCGTGGATATCGCAGAGCTTTTACGCGCTTTTGCCAAAGCAACATCCGTTGCTGTTGCCTCACCCACTTGAAAACGGGCTTCTGACGCTTTTTGCTGTTCGCTCATAACATTAAAGTTTTTAATTTGTACATTTAGCAACGCACTATCACGTAACACGTCAACATATATAGTAAATACCTGTATTAAAAAATCTTGTTCGCTGAGCGTTGCCATATCTTGTTGGGCACTTCTGCCAATTTTTGCTTGCTCAATACGGTTTTCGGTAATGCCGTTATCCCACAGATTATAACTTGCGTTTAATGTGGCCGTTAGCCCCATTTGGACAGTTGATGCTGGGTTAGCTGAACCACTTAAGAAAATTTTTGTCTGACTGCGTGCAAAAGACAATTCGCCATTTAACGTTGGCATTAGGCCTGCTTGTGCAGAAATGATCGACTCATCACTTAGTTT
Organism: Hyphomicrobiales bacterium; assembly: GCA_013214985.1. GTDB lineage: Bacteria > Pseudomonadota > Alphaproteobacteria > Rhizobiales > OSC116 > OCS116. Next base: position 575 of record JABSRY010000199.1, on the reverse strand, counting down.
TAGCTTTTCTTTTTCTAAGCGCATTTGAGGGCTATTTTTAAATGCATAGGCCATAGCTTGGTTGACCGTTTCGGCATTAACAGAGGATACGGTTAGAATTGTTGATGCAACACAGAAACCAACCAACAAACTATGACGTTTTATACGAAAAAAATTACCCAACATCTTTTACTCCTGACAATACATATATCGTTTCGATATATGGTATATGCAATTTAATATTATTTTATAGAAGGTAGGAATTAGTTTAATGCATGTACATTATCTTCATCATCCAGGGAGATGAGGGAAAATGTCAATTTTCACATATAAACGAAAAACCCCGAGGGAGGGGAGTGTCTTGAGAAAAAAAACTCACTCAAAATCGGCGAAATTTCGGTAAAAGAGCAGAGTACTACACACGTGCTTGCCTATCGCTGTTTGCGACACCACCAATTCGTTCGGTACACTTCGTAGACAGTAATCGACACTGCTACAGACGGATGAGGTGGTCTGTGCGTGGTGCCGCGCGCCGAAGAAGAAATTCAAAAGAAGAGCGATTTGACATGTGGAATGGACTTCTCGTGCAATAAGAA
>JABSRY010000198.1 GCA_013214985.1 Hyphomicrobiales bacterium | reverse complement strand
CACGCCCCTTACCATGCATAATTAAATGACCTCTTTCAACTAATATGCGAAAATGTTCTTTAAGCGTATTTCTGCTTATACCTGTCAACTTAATCATATCGCCGATAGTTACACGCCCATGTTCGCGCGCTTGTTCCAATATCTGTACTGATATTTCAGGTAAGGTCGCTAGAACAATTCTCTCACGTTCAATTTTTTTCTCAAGGCGCTTCATTTGCTGCTGCAATGCATGAAGGTAAAACATAATCCAAGGTTGCCAATTTGGATCCTCTGTTCTTATCGTGCCTTGTGTCTGCCTCAGAGCAAGATAATAACCTTCTTTGCTCTGCTCAATTACACTCTCTAACGAGCTATAAGGAACATATGCATATCCAGATTTCAATAAAATTAGGGTCGTCAAAACACGGCTTAATCGTCCATTGCCATCTTGAAATGGATGGATTTCTAAAAATACCACTGTAAAAATTGCAGAAATTAGTAATGGGTGTAGTATTTTATCATTGATAGCTTGATTAAACCACTCTATCAGTTCTTGCATTAAACGCGGCGTATCAAACGGTGATGCGGTTTCAAATACAATAGCAACTTGTTTTCCATGTTCATCAAAGGCCGCGACACTATTAGATGTCGTTTTGTAATTACCTCTGTGATATTCATCTTTTTGGCTATGTATCAACAGATCCTTATGCAATTGTTTAATATAATTTTCACTGATCGGAATCTCTTCCCAAAATTGAAAAATTGTCTCCATCACCTCTGCATAACCAGCAACCTCTTGCTCATCACGAGTATCAAACGACTTAATTTCCAATTTGGCTAGAAGCTTTTCTACATCACGATCTGAAAGCTTGCTGCCTTCAATCCTAGTTGATGAGCCAATACTCTCAATTGTAGCCACTCGACGTAATGCCGATAAACGTTCGGGTGCTAACCTACCTAAAGCACGCCATGCGCCTTTAAACTCTTCAATTTCAGCTATAATTGAGAGAATATGTGGCGTGATCTTTAAATTATCTATTTTAATCATAATAACCAATAATACACCCAATTACACCCAATTAGTCAAGACATTAATACACCCAATTACATCCAATTAAAATGGGGGGTGTTTTATTACCTCATATTTACCACCGCCAATTTCCTATGATCTTATTGATAATAACGTGCCCAAAGGAAACTCCTATGACATACAAAGCTAACGCCATAAAAATCCCCAACCAAATCAATTCAATTTCTTGAAGGTAATTACTAACACTCATTCGCTATCAATCTTTTAATAGCTCAACTGTAGGATTTGGTTTTCTATATATTAATAACTTTTTTACTGGTGCAGTGAGTTTATCTCCGTCTTCACTTTTTTTTTGAACTTGTGATATCGCCTCTACATTTTTAACTTCCAATATAGGAGAGTCTTGACCAACAACATGCGCCACTACAAAAATAGATAGAGCAAAGAACAAGAGAAGAAACCCATTGCGAAGTGATTGATAAGCGGCCTCATTTCTTAAATGCCGAATAATGTTCACACGTTCCTGAGCGAATAAAGCCTGAGATAAATATGATACACCATCCTTCTTTTGATTAATTATATGTTCAGTTCCGTAGCCGTATGTTGGCAATGTTTTCAATGCACCTAATGCAGTGATGCCAGCCGCAAGCATATACAGCGCTGAAGCCCCACAAATTATCGAAATAAATTCGGCGAGTGAGCTACTAGGAAGATATTTAGCTAGTGATCCACTAGCGGCAGCTAAAACCGTTAAACTAATACTTAACCCTAGTGTGAATTTAAAAGTTTTATCATCTATTTTTGTACCTCTTTCATGTTCTTCTTTAATACGATCATTTAGGAAATTCGGCTCAAGCTGCTCGTATAATTTTGATTTTTTGGTCAATTCAGCAGCATCACCAATTAGTTTTTGTGTCTTATTTCTATTTACCCAAAAATGGAAAAAAGGAAAAATCTCTTCAAAGGCACGATACAAAAACCTCATAATTCTCTTCCGTCTAGCCAGTTAGCAATATCAATATCAAATCTTCGTTGAGCATTAACAAGCCAGCCCCATTCACCTGTTGGATTAACCTCTATAAAAGTATACTCGTCATTACTTAGCAATAGATCAATTGCCCCAAAATTAAGATTTAGCCGACCAAGCAGCTCAAAACATTTGTCCACTATATCTGTTGGCAACTGAATTTCAGTATATTCAATCTGACTGCGATCAGTTGTGCGCCAATCTTCTTCAATACCCTTTCCTCCTGATGTTATTTTAACTGCGATCAGTTTATTCCCAATAATCGTAACTCGTATATCTATTTTTGAAGTCACATAGTCTTGAACTGTTAATGGCGCAGTTGAAACATTTTCATCATTGAGTTCATCGGAATTCTTAATGGTAGAGTAAGTAAATAGGCACTCATCCGCTTCACGAAGCAAAATGGTATCCAATGATTTTATTATCACCCTATTTTCAAAACTTTGAAATTTGTTAGCATTGTTTCCAATCAATGTTTTCGGTATTTTCAATCCAATATCATTGGCTACGACTAATTGATATGCCTTTGTTTCTGCAAGATATGTGGCTTCAGGCCGATTTATCCAGCGAGCCTTATCAAATATTACTAAGCTTCTTAAGAACCCCATCCATTGACTTCTACTTAGCTGTTCACAAATTGCTAGCCCAATACTGGGTGTGTTTCTTAAAAAGATTGGTTGCCTAAAATAAATAGATTTTACTGAACTCGTGACTTCGTAAACGACGTCATTGGCTATAATTTCAAGCGCTTTCTCCTGAATATCTATAGTCAATCGGTAATTCTCAAACTCTTCTTTATTAAGACGAAAGTAGCTAACTTCACGCTTTTCTAATTCTTGCACCACAAGATCTGTAGAAAAATCATAAATGCTTGAGACAAGTAGAACATCAATTATCATTCGCCTTTCTGATCCTCGCCTGTCTCTTGGTCACATTTTTTAGAGACCAAAGCGCCGTATTTTGAGCCTGGTGAAACTAAGGGTTCTCCCTCAGATACCCAATATCCTTTAGCTGTATCAAAAAGACTGCGTTCTGGCATTTCAGGGGATGCTGAAAATGGCTTTCTTTTAGCATGTTGAATTAATATATGTTGAGTCATTATTAGCCTCTCCTATTGTCATACATTTTACAAAGCCCCTAATAAAGCAGATGCACCTGCACCAACTAAACTAGCAACACTACTATTTTGCAAAAGGGTTTTTAACGTAGATTTAGCCTCATCGTCACCGTTTTTGGCAACATGCTCAACTAATGTTTGAAGGCTTATGTTTGAAATCTGTGAATTATGATTGCCAACTTGAACTTGTTCGCCTGAAACAGAACCAATATTAATGATCGATGGTTGATTGCTTAAAATATGAGTTTGAGCAGTCGTATTTTCTACTTTCAGAGTAAGCATGTGTGGATGCCTTGTACCCACATTTAATGATCCCCCCTCTAAAAAAGAGGCATCAATAACCTTAAGATTGATTTTTCTTTTTCCTGATTTTTGAACAATTATATCGCCTATACCTAGATCCGGTTCATTACTGTAGGGGATCAGAAGCTGTCCTTTTGACATATCTCGCTTCCCTTTGTGATCAACCCCATCAATATAAATTGTTTCTGGGTAAGCTAATTTATCAAAGTCCATCTGTACTCCTCACTTTATTTTTGTGATTTTGTGGTCGGATCTTACCTTTTAGTTTTCATCAAGTCCGTACTGCTACCCTCATATAATAAGCGTAAAAACCTTTCCCTATTAAATGTATTTTAACGTCTACTTAGGGGAAATAGCGGACATTAAAACAACTAATACACAACCATAAATATAGCAAGTGATTTGCACCCTATATCATCACTACCGATCTCTGCCGTGATCACCTTGACGCTCTTGCTCTTCGTATAGATCAAGAAACATCCAAAAACGCTTCATCAATAAACGGCCACGTAATGATTGGTTTCCCATCCCTAGGTGTCACAAGAAATTGTGCAAGGTCTTTACGCTCCCATTCACATGGTTGCAATATGACTGAAATAACTCGCGCCTCGCCACGCTCTTGTTTCTTTATGGCAGTAGCTTCCTCAATATTATAACAATATTCAGATGCCAAGAAATCAGGACTTAATAATAAAATTATGTCTGCCTCATCAAGATGCTTATCAATTGTCCGGTCAAGCCTTTCACCAGCAATAATACGACGGTCATGCCATGAAGCAATCAACCCTTGCTGAATTAGATGAACGACATGAACAGTCGCACAGAATTACGCGTTCGCATCAACGATTTTTACCGAAAAACACAATAAGCTAAATATAACATGACACAATAAGCTAAATATAGTATAACGTAATAAGCTAAATATGGCTGAATAGAATAGAGATGAAAATGGCAACACCTTCCGAGAAACTAGCAACATCACTTGAAGTTTTTAAAAAACTCCAAGATTCTAGTGTCTTGGCTATACGTTCATCTGACCTTACACGAGTACATAGAGAACGTTTGTTAAAAAATGGCTTTATCGAAGAAGTCATGAAGGGTTGGTATATTCCTGCATGGCCTCATGAAAGAGTGGGCGAGAGTACCGCATGGTATGCCTCATATTGGGCGTTCTGTTCGGCTTATCTGTCGACACGTTTTAAAAGTGAATGGTGTTTGTCGCCAGAACAATCACTAGCCATCCATTCGGGCAATACACAAGTGCCTAAGCAATTATTAGTTCGTAGCCCTAGGGCTCGAAATAAAATAACTAACTTGCCACATAACACTTCTTTATTTGATGTGAAATCAGCCCTTCCGAAAATTGAACATCTTCAAATTCAAGACGGGTTACGTATTTTTTCATTAGCATCCGCCTTAGTTTCTTGTTCTCCAATGTATTTTAAACAACATCCAATAGAAATTCGGACGGCTCTTGCTTTGATAAAAAGCCCTTCTGACATTCTCAGAATATTATTAGATGGTGGGCATAGTACTATTGCTGGACGATTAATCGGGGCATTCCGTAATATTGGACGTGATAGAATTGCGGACGATATTTTAAGAACAATGCGCGCAGCAGATTACACCATTCAAGAAACAGATCCTTTTGAAGAAAAATTAGCTCTTTTAGATTTAGAAAAAAATGATTCCGCCATCACTATGAGACTTAAATTAATGTGGCAAAAAATGAGGATAGACATTATTGGGCGTTTTCCTGATCCAGTCCTAATGAATGACAGTGAAGCTTATTTGAAAACCGTGGATGAATTATATACAACAGATGCTTATCACTCTCTTTCTATTGAGGGATATAAAGTGAATTTGGATCTTATTGAGCGTGTTCGCACAGGAGAGTGGAATCCAGAGAGTTTTGCGGAAGATAAACAACAAAGAGACGCAATGGCAGCGCGTGGG
>JABSRY010000197.1 GCA_013214985.1 Hyphomicrobiales bacterium | reverse complement strand
AAGGCATAACTCTTATAAAAAAGCATGTTGAATATGCCCTCAAACAATTTTTTTTACATTGATGTAAAGACTAAATTATAAACTGAATTCAACAATTTTATTAAATTCCGTTAGTTTAGATGGGCTAGCATCAAACACCATACGAGTTGCTATAACACCGTTGGTTTTATGGCTAATATAAGCATGCCCAAGCGTTGCATTGATTGAAGATGTATCAGAAACAACAATGCTGACCAAACGCCCGCCTTCGGCAAGCTGATCAAACAATGTTTGCGGCACTTCTTCAATTAAACCATTGATAAGAATAACATCAAACGGGGCTTCTTTTTTATAACCTTCAGTGAATGAGCCATTCACAATAACCGCATTATCTATTTCTTGTTGTTCAATATTTGCATTTGCGATGTTCGCGATATTCTCATCTGCTTCAATACCTACTACCACATTGGCAATTTTTGAAATTAACGCAGTTGAATAGCCCGTTGCACATGCAATATCTAAGACAATATCGGTTGGTTGAATATTTGCGGCTTGGATTAATTTGGCTTGAACCATTGGATCTAATATAAAGCGTGCGCTTTTGTTACTAGTTTCAGCATCAATTTTAATATCTCTATCGATATAGGCGTGTAATTGCTGGCTTACTGGAACAAAATTCTCTCTTTTTAATATTCTAAAAGCATTTAGTAATTCTTTAGAAGTAATTGCGTTTGGTAAAAGCTGTGAATTTACCATATTAAGGCGCAAAGTATCAAAATGAGTCATAATATTCCTGCTATCGGCTATCGTTGCCCTTTTATGACATATATATAAGCGTGTCGCCAGTCTATAATTGGTATAATATTGCGCTATCAACAACTCACGCATTCTAATAATAGTTTTAGGTATGCAGTTGTTGCATAGCTGATATTCAATTTTTAGGTTTGTGCATAAAAATAAATAGTGGCATATAGCAGTTATAGAAAACACTTACAAAGGACTTACGAAAATGTCATTCAAATCGATTAAAAAAATATTTAGCAAACGTGCGGCATATAAAGCGTTTGACCAAATGAGTGAAACACAGTTGCTTGATCTTGGATTAGATTTTCAAGACGTTAAAAAACGTACTGTGAAATTCGCATAGTTTCATAAAGGTCTTATTTTCCTCCCTCCTTTTTATAAGATCTTTACTTTAAAGCCTTTCGTATAGTTATACGGAAGGCTTTTTTTGTATTCTTATTAACTTATAATGCTTGCGGTTTTTGTTAAATTTATTTATTGAACCTTAATAAAGATTATTAGTTGGTGATTAATTATGACAAAAGAAATTCATATTATTGGTGCTGGTCTTGCTGGCTCTGAAGCGGCGTGGCAAATTGCAAATTTGGGTGGCAAGGTAATATTGCACGAAATGCGCCCTACCCGCAAAACTGACGCGCATCAAACCGACGGTTTTGCCGAGCTTGTTTGTTCTAACTCATTTAGATCTGATGATAAGCATTTTAATGCCGTGGGTTTAATTCATGAAGAAATGCGGCAGCTAAATTCTATTATTCTTGAATATGCTGATAATAATAAAGTACCTGCGGGCGGCGCACTTGCTGTGGATAGAGACGAATATTCGGCTGCGGTTACCAATGCACTTGAAAACCACCCCAATATTAAAATATTGCGTGAAGAGTTTACGGGCGAAATACCTGAAGATTGGGAACATGTCATCATTGCATCTGGCCCTTTGACGTCTGATGCATTATCTAAAACTATTAGTAATTTAACTGAAGAAGATGATTTAGCGTTTTTTGACGCTATTGCACCTATTATTTATAAAGAAAGCATAAATTTTGATATCGCCTGGTTTCAAAGCCGATATGATAAAATTGGCCCAATGGGTGACGGCAAGGACTATATAAACTGCCCGATGACTGAAACGCAATATCATGCATTTATGGATGCCTTGATTGAGGGAGATTCTACCGAATTTAAAGAGTGGGAAGGCACACCTTATTTTGATGGGTGTTTACCAATTGAAATAATGGCTGCGCGTGGTCGAGAAACCCTACGTTGGGGGCCAATGAAGCCTGTTGGACTAACTGACCCTAAGAACCCGACCGTAAAGCCTTATGCAATTGTTCAATTAAGACAAGATAATAAACTTGGTACTTTATACAATATGGTGGGTTTTCAAACCAAACTTAAATATGGTGCTCAATCTGATATTTTACGCATGATACCTGGTTTAGAAAAAGCCGAGTTTGCGCGGCTTGGAGGTATTCATCGTAACACTTATCTTAATAGCCCTATATTATTGGATAGGAATTTATCGCTTAAAAAACACCCTAAAATTCATTTTGCTGGCCAGATTACTGGTGTTGAAGGTTATGTCGAAAGTGCTGCATGTGGCATGTTAGCTGGCCGTTTTGTATATGCTGAATCAATTGGTAAGGCAGTATCATACCCGCCACGAACAACTGCATTGGGTGCATTATTAGACCATATTACGGGTGGGCATATTGTGCATGAAGAAGAAACGATGACCGTAGATGGTGAAAATGCACCACGCAAAAAGAAAAAACGTAGCTTTCAGCCCATGAATGTTAATTTTGGCTTGTTTTTGCCAGTGGAAGTGCCCCGTTTGGATGAAGATGGGAACCGCATAAAGGGTAAAGATAAATCTAGGCACCGTAAAAAGATGATGAGTGCACGCGCGTTGCATGACTTGGCCGAATGGATTGACGGTTTTGGGGACTAGATATGATGTTAAGGGGCATTGCCAAGTTATTGGCGTTTTTAGTTATAGGTAATGTTATAAATCAAATTACTGGGATGCCTATTGCAGGTAGTGTTATCGGGCTAATTCTTTTAACTGTTTTTTTGGTGTTTAGAAACAAACCTATTCATAAGAATATATTCACTACATCTAAGTTATTGCAAAACTCTCTAACAACATTTCTTTTGCCTGTTGGTGTTGGATTTGTTGCCTATTATGAAATTATCCAAGACGATATAATTGGCTTGCTTTTACTGATATTCATAAGCGCAGTAATTACCTTTTTTGCCTGTCTTTACACTTATAGTTTTTGCCAGAAACAGTTTGGTAGAACTGACAAATGAATGATTTTGACCTTATTACTTATATGATCAATAGCGAATATTTTTGGTTACTTTATACTATCGGAATTTCTTGTTTTTTTCAGTTTTTATCTGCTAGATTTGATCACAAAATACTATTGAGCCCTATATTTTGGTCAATCGCTGTAATATCTATTTCTTTATATTTTGGCGATGTAGATTATGATGTTTATCTAGAACAGAATAAAGTGCTCCTATTCTTTCTAAGCCTTACGATCGTATCTTTTGCGATACCGTTATACGTTAATCGGCATCAAATATTTGAAAATTGGCAAGCAATTTTAATAACTCTTTTGGTCGCAAACATATGCTCGTTTTTACCGACTATTGTATATTCGATATTTTTTGGGACTGATACAAATATCTTGATACCCTTGCTTGGTAAGTTCTCCACCTCGCCGATCAACATGGCCATATCGGAAATATTGAATGCAAATATTCCTTTGGCCGCTGTTTTTTCTATTTTGACAGGGCTAATTATTACGATAATAGGGCCGCTAATAATAAAAATTATTAAAATAACCGACGAAGAAAATCGCGGATTTGCGTTTGGAGTAAGTGGGCATGGTGTTGCAATATCACAACTCGTATCGCATGGCGAAATTGTAATTAGTTTTGCTGCTCTTGGGCTGATATTGAACGGTATTTTAACGGCCTTAATGATGCCAATAATTTTTAAAATATTTTATTAAGGGTTTTTATTTGTTAATTTTCAATATAGGATGGAGTAAGACAATTATATATTGGGCAAAAAAATGAATAAAATTACTAAGGATAATTTAAACTCAGTATCATATGGGATGATTATTCCACCAAATAATTTAAAGAAAAAAGTTAAAATTACTATTGTTAAAGATGGTCAGGAACACGATTCGATTGAACGCGCTGAAATTGCGATGGCTGCTATGTCCGATAAGTTTAAAGAATGGTTAGAAGTTGAAGTTTTAAAGTTTGATAAGTGCCGAAATGAAATGTGTAAAGAAAGCAATGCTATAAACCTTGACGCGTTACATGTTGTTGCACATGACGTTAAAGGACAAGCCGAAACCATGGGTTACCCGCTTATTACCTTGGTTTCTGCATCTCTTTGCAAGCTTATTAACGTTTGGGAGAACCCAAAAACTTTTCCGCTTGATCAGCTCAATAATCATGTAGATGCTATTAAAGTTTTGCTATCTCAAAATATTAAAAGCAAAGACCACCCTATCGGAAAAAAGCTTACGGATAGCCTTATTAATGTGGTTTATGATTTTGCGGACGAAATTGAAGCTAAAAAATTGACCGATGATACACCTTAAACTATTATTAAGCGGCAATTTTACCGCTTATATCTATATAATAACAATCTAAAACGCGCTGTAAATAAGCTTGATTTATGTGGTTTTGCGCGTGGTATGATTCGGTAATATTTTGTATCATTTTGATTGAAAAATCATTTTTATTTTGGTTTGAATCGTTTGCGAATTTCTGGTTCATGGTGCCATATACATCTATTGCAATAGTTAGAATTGGAAACAAATCCGCTGGTAATTTTGATCTACTAAATAACGCCTGCCTAGCCAATGGATTGGTCGCGTGCAATAATGAATGTAGCTTTTGAATTGGCACACCTGCCAAATATGCAAGCGCATATTCAAAGAACTTCATATATCCTGTTGTAATTGAACGTAAGATAATTGAAGGTGTTAAACGTTCTTCTTCACTTAATTTTTGTATATAATCTGCCATTTCGGCACCTGAAATACGATCTGAGATTTGGATAACTGCAATTTCATAGGATTTTTTGGCAGCATTTGCAGCCTGTTTTTTATTGAGCCAATTGGCGTTTATAACAAATATCTCCAGCTCTTTTGCGACGTCAAATGCGATTAATTCTCTTAAATCTGCTGAAATATCATCTCTTTTGCACAATAGTTCACGAAGGCTGGCTTCATTTGCAAAATTTATATATATTTGTCTAAAATCATGTGCCGTTATTTGAGCAGCTGAGTTACTTACCAACGAATTAATAACTTCGGAATTACCGTGTTCAATAAGTGAAACCACGATTTCATTAGATAAATCGAGCCTAGAAGAAATGGCAATTTGCTTCATCGCATTGCCATAGATAACATGTTCAATGAGATCAACAGAAGAAAGTTTATTTGAAAACTGTAGTACAAATTGTGAAATCGACGCACAATCTTCGGCAATTTTAAGAATAAGATGTCTTGAAATAAAGTCAGCACAACAGACCGCTTTTGCGACTTCTAGCCGAATTGACATTAGTTTATCGTTATAAAACTCACTGAATACCATTTTAATTATATCCA
>JABSRY010000196.1 GCA_013214985.1 Hyphomicrobiales bacterium | reverse complement strand
ATCATTGCTATTTTTATTAAGCACATAAGCATAATCTGCACGCAAAGGCCCAATTGGCGAATGCCAAATTTCACTAGCACCGACTGATGATCTGATTTGTCTTGCGTTAGCTAAAGAACCAGCAACAGATGATTTATATAGAGTACCAGCATCTGCAAATAAACCAGCGTATATGCCTACACTTTTAATAACAGGGATAACAATTTCTGCTGTTGCGCCCGCATAAATTGTGCCGCCAGTAGCGTCAATATTACCGCCAATTAACTTACGAGGACCAATACCATCGGCAGCGAATCCACGTACTAGATCTCCACCTTTGTAGAAGGTGTCTTGTTGGCGCAGTGGTGTGCCAGCAATTGATTTAATTGCGCCTGCTTGTAGGTAAGCTGAAAGAATAATATCTTCTACAACCTCGTAATGCCCTTCGGCTTTACCAATTGCACGGATATATTTGACATTTCCGCCTAGGCCTGCAAATTCTAAATCAGCTTCAAGTTTAATGCCTTCAGTTGGCATAACCACTTTATTACGTGTGTCATATGTTACATTAACACCCGCAGCAGAAATATAGTCTTTAGTGCTATCGGTTCTGTTATTATCGAACGTGAAGTTATAACGGGCGCGCATTGTTGTAAATTCGCCGATTGGCAAACCAATATTTAAGCCAGTACCCACTTTGAAATGACGTTTACTATCTGAATCATCGCCATAAGATGCGAAAATACTAGCACCTACTGCATAATCGCTACCCATAAACTTTGGCTCGGTAAAGCTAAAGTTGGCCGATTTTTCTTTTTCAGCCCAAGACAGAGAAGCAGCTAATTGCTGACCTGTACCCAGCAAGTTGCTTTCTTTAAAGCTAAGAGAGCCAACCAGACCACTTAATGTGGAGTAAGCTGCTTGAGCACCAATTTCACCGGTAGCATTTTCGGTTACTTCAACATTTAGAATAACCCGATCTTTTGAGCTACCTGGTGCTGTACTGATACGGATACCTGTAAAGAAACCCGTTTTTTGTAAGCGTAATTTAGCACGTTCCATCGCTTGAACATTAAGCGCATCGCCTTCGGCAATTGTAAACTCGCGACGAATAACTTCGTCATGCGTTCTAACGTTACCAATGATGTTAATACGTTCAACATAAACACGTTCGCCAACTTCGACGGCATAAACAACATCAATAGTTTTTTCTACTGCGTTGCGTGTAATGATTGGTGTTACTTTAGCAAAGCTATAACCACGACGTGATGCTTCTTTACCAATTGCTTCTATTGTATCGTTTAATTGTGCGGCATTATAGACATCACCACCACGGCCTTTAACCAGGCCTAACAAATCTTCCGGTGGCAAGTTTGCAAAAGCGGAATCGACATCAACTTCGCCAAATTTATATTGCTCGCCTTCATCAACTGCAAAAGTGATAAAATATTTATTGCTATCTTCATCTAGATCGGCAACTGCTGAGGTTACACTAAAATCGGCATAGCCATGTTTAAGATAATGGCGACGCAATAGCTCGCGATCATAAGTTACCTTATCGGCGTTATAAGAATCGGCGCCAGATAGAATATGCCAGATAGATGCCTCTTTTGAAGAAACAACACCACGCAACGCGCCATCAGAGAAAATACTATTGCCAACAAAACTAACTTTTTGAACAGTCGTTGTGGCGCCTTCGGTGATTGTGAATAAGATGTCGGCTTTGCCGTTTGCTAATGTTTCGACTTTATAGCTAACTTGAACATTAGGATGACGAGATGAGGTATATTTCTTTTTAATTTCACTAACAGCAAGGTTGATTTTGCCTTTTGTGAAATAATCTCTTGCATTTAATTTTGTAACAGAATTTAGCAACCCAGATGAAAGGTTTTTGTTACCAACATAGCGCACTGAATTTATAATAGGGTTTTCTTCAACCGTAATATAAAGGGTACTGCCTTTAGAAAAAACTTTTACATTTTTAAACAAACCAGTTGAATGCAACGATGTTATGGATGCATTTATACTTTCGTTCGTAATCTCTTGCCCTTTTTTAAGCTCAAGATTTTGAAACACCGTTTCGGAACTAACATTATTATTACCTGATAATATTAGATTTTGCACATTTGCAGCAAGTGCAACTTGCGACATTAACAATGTGCCGACAACCAAAGACGTTGTGGAAAGGATTTTTACTAAAGCAGCCTTATTATTGGCTTTTTGATTTATTTTTTTTAAATTACTATTTTTACGCATATTATACCCGTCTGGATAGATTCTATAATCCAGTACTCTTTTACTAGGTTTTATAAGAAAAATAAAGGCTTGAATTACACACAAGTCTAATTTTCCTCGTTCAATGGACATGATTAACTAAAAATAGTTAATTTTATGTAAGTTTTTGAACAATTGAACCTATATCGTTAACCGTAACGAAGATAAAAAAGCCCAATAGTAAGGTAATTCCGACTCTCATTGCATATTCCATATATTTGGGTGGCAATGGTCTACCTATAATTGATTCTATAAAGTAGAAAACTAAATGGCCACCATCTAACATTGGAATCGGAAATAGATTGAACAAGCCAATACCAATGCTTAGCAATGCGGCTAAACGAATTAGGGGCAATATGCCTTCTGACGCTAAGTTGCCCGAATATTGTGCAATTTTAACGGGCCCACCCAGTTGTTTAACATCTCCCTGACCGATGACTAAATCTTTTATCGCTATCAAAGATTGTTTAATAATGAACCCAACTTCGCCGACCGAAGAATATACGGCGCTGGGCAAAGACAATGTTTTAAAAGTCCTCTCTTCCGCCGAGCTTTGGTGGACAATTCCAATACGGCCGATTGTTTGCTCATCCCCGAATTTATCTTTAAAAACAAACTTCTTAGGCGTGATTGTTAATGTTAGTATTTTATCACCTCTAGTTACTGTAATGGTCGATGTTTTATTGGCACTGAACATTACATTTTTTTGTAAATCGGCAAATGAATCAACATCATTGTTGCCATACGCGATAATGATATCGTTCTTTTGAATGCCTGCAATTTGCGCGGCGCCGCCATCGGATACCGCATCTACTTTTGGCAAAACAAAGGGTTGACCATAAACCATTAAAAATGTTGTAAATATTGCGATTGAAAAAATAAAATTAGCAATTGGCCCTGCCACAACAACGGCAGATTTTTTCCATAATGGTTTTGTCTGAAAGCATACTTCTCTATCTGCTACTGACATGTTTTTAAGCGCATCGCCATCTGCAAAACTCGCGGCGCCATTATCGCCCCAAAATTTTACATAGCCGCCTAGCGGTATAAGGCATAACTTCCATCTGGTGTTTTTTTTGTCTGTATAACCCAGCAGCTCGCGCCCAAAACCGACTGAAAATGCCTCTATCCGCACATTACACCAACGTGCGACTATAAAATGCCCCATTTCGTGAACAAATACGATAACCATTAATACAGATATAAACCCAAAAATATATTGAAACATTGATCCGCCAAACCCTGTTATTGTGTTTAACAATTCCATAATATTACCTTTTTATGATTAACTTAAAACAATGTCATTGCTATTTGACGGGCCATCGTATCGACTTCACAAATATCATTTAGTTCAGAAGCATTAACGATAATATTTTTAGATTGCGCTTTATTTATGGTTTCTTCGCAAATATCCGCAATATTAAGAAACGAAATTTTATTTTTAAGAAACGCATCAACCGCCACTTCGTTAGCAGCATTAAGCACAGTCGCGCAGGTACCACCTTGTTTTACGGCGTATTTTGATAGGCTTAGGCATTTGAACCGTTTTTCATCTGGCTTTTCGAAGCTAAGTTCGGCAATTTCGAACAAATCTAGCCGTTTGAAATCTAACTCCAAACGGTTTGGCCAACCAATAGCATAAGCAATTGCTGTGCCCATTTCGGGTGCACCTAATTGTGCAATTATTGAGCCATCACAATATTGTATCATCGAATGAATGATCGATTGTTTATGCACAACCACCTCAATTTGCTCAAGCGATACGGGGAACAGATAGAAGGCCTCTATAAGTTCGTTGCCCTTATTCATCATGGTTGCGCTATCAATTGTAATTTTTGCGCCCATATTCCAATTTGGATGTTTTAGTGCTTGTTTTAGCGTTATATGCCGCATTTCATCCATCGTATAACGACGAAACGGCCCGCCAGATGCAGTTAGTAAAATCTTTTCCATCTGTTTATTTTGACTGCCCTGCAAACATTGGAACATGGCGCTATGTTCGCTGTCTACTGGTAGAATTTCGCAGCCATGTTTTTTGGCCTCGGCAATGAATAGCTCACCTGCAGCGACCAAGCATTCTTTATTGGCAAGAGCGACACGTTTTGCGTATTTTAGCGAACGCATTGTTGGTTTTAGCCCAGCATAACCAACAATGGCGGCTAGGCAAATATCTACCTCTTGTTCGGCGGCACGCAATAAGCCACCTTTGCCGCAGTCGATTTTAATATCGGTGCCAGATAGTAAAGATTTTAGTGTTTCGAACTTTGTTTCGTTAGCGATAACCGCGTATTTTGCATTAAGCTCAACAGCTAGTTTGGCAAGTAACTCGACGTTATTGCCTCCGGTGATTGCATTTACAGAGAATTTATCTTGATGTTGCTTTAAAACTTTTACACTTGATAGGCCGACAGAGCCAGTCACACCGAAAATATTGATCGTTTTCATTTAACACCCTACTGATTTTTGAACGTAATAATGTTAACCACCGATTAAACTAAATGCCATTTCATCTATTGGGCCGCGCAAAAAGGCATATATACCAGCAGCAACCATTACAAAAATCTGCCCATCCATACGGTCTAGCAAACCGCCGTGACCAGGTAGAAATGCGCCAGTGTCTTTTACTGAGAATTTACGCTTAATGTGGCTTTCAAAAAAATCGCCGCATTGGCTGATGATAGAAAAACCAATAACCAACTTGAATATGACCCAACTCATTGACAGGTTAAACATTGCTAATACAAATATGCTAAACAACACGGCAACAACAATGCCACCAACTACGCCAACCCACGTTTTATTGGGGCTAATTGATGGTGCAACTTTTGGCCCACCAATAAAACGACCTGCAAAATAAGCACCGACATCTGTTGCAATGGCAATGGATAAAACCCAAATAGTGGCTGCAAAACCATAATTTATATGATGAACACCAACTGGATTATCAGAAAAACGAATTAACAGTATGGCAGCACATGGGGTAATGACGTAAAGTACCCCATAACCAAACCATTTACGTTTGGTTTCAAAAGAAAAATTGCGTTGTGAAGGCAGATCGCTCCACTCTTTTAAACCGATATAGGCAAAACCAGCCATCATAATTAGCATGAAAAATGAGCCATACCAAACACAGAAAAAAGCAACTAATACAAAGAGACTGGCTGAAATAAACCGTATT
>JABSRY010000195.1 GCA_013214985.1 Hyphomicrobiales bacterium | reverse complement strand
ACCCCTTCACCAACCAGGAGCGGGCGGCCCGGGCATTGGCCAGGGTCTCTTGGGTGGTAAAACTCTTGGAGCAGATAATGAAGAGGGTTTCCGAAGGATCCAGTCCGCGCAGCGTCCCCATCAGATCGCCGGTCATCGTCATCGCAGCATCGGCTTCCAAACGCGCCAGTCCAAAATCCGTTACCCACAGCTTGCCTTTGACGTCTTCCCACTGATGTTGTTGAGATTTTCGTTTGCCGAAAATAACTGCCATAATTACACCCACTGTGATAACCATCACGCCTGTAATTTGCAGGTAACTGAGCTTCTCGTTAAGGAATACCCAACCTAAAAGCACTGAAATGGGGGCGGCTAGCGAGAATAAAATTGCGGTACGCCTTGGCCCAACACGATTTAGCGTTAAAAACAGGGTTGTATCGCCTAAAAATATGCCAATGAGGCCCGACAATATGAGCGGTTGATAATGCTCGAACTGCACCGTGTTCCACGTATTTGCAATTAGTACATATGCCGCTAACATGAATGCAATGATGACCATGCGAATTTGCACATATGCGACCGCCCCTAGCTCGCGTGACGGCGTTGCTGAGATCATCCCCCCCACTGCCCAAAGGGCTGCGGCTGTTAAAGCTGCTAATTCATATATTGTCATTTAAAACCTGCTTTTTTTAAACGACAATATGTGGCAATTAGCGAAACCACAATCAAATAAATTTGATTGATAAAAACGCTTTGATATTATGAAAATGGCTTCCACTATAGGAAGCCATAATTATAATCTATAAGATATATTTATAAGATTGAAACTTACTAGCTATAGTTCAATTTTTTTGATGCCATTTTCTGTTGCTAAAATAGCCACCTTTGAAAGGCCGATGAAAAGCCCGTGCTCAACAACACCTGGAATGAGGTTTAAATTTTTTGCTAACTGTTTGGGGTTTTCTATTTTTGCTAAAGCGCAATCATAAATATAATGCCCACCATCGGTTATGAATGCTGTACCATCTATATTATTACGTTGGCGAATAGCGCCTGATGCACCTGCGCTTTTAATTGCGGCTTTCATCATATGAATAGTTGCGGCCGCACCAAAAGGGACGACTTCAACAGGTAGTGGATATGCGCCTAAAAAATCGACTAACTTGCTATCATCAGCAATGACCACCATTTGGCTTGAAGCAGCGGCTACGATTTTTTCGCGGAGCAACGCACCGCCACCACCTTTTATAAGGTTTAACTCTGCGTCTAACTCATCTGCGCCATCGACCACTAAATCTAATGCCGGAGTATCATCCAATGTTGTAAGTGGAATATTTAGGCTTGCGGCTAATTCTTGTGATGCGATTGAAGTTGGAACACAAATTACATCAAAACCATTTGCAACTTTTTTGCCCAATGCTTTAATAAAGAAATTGGCGGTACTGCCTGTACCTAAGCCCAACTTCATACCTGGTTTTACATAATCCAACGCAGCTTCAGCTGCTTTTTGTTTTAAACTTTCGGCGCTCATAATTATTTCCTATTCAAAATCTTCACGGGAGAATACATAATCTAATGTTAGCCCTTCGGCTGCTAATTTTTCGATGCCCGATTTGTCACGCAATAAGACACAGATAACTTGTTCTACAATTGCGCCCGCTTCGCGTAGCATTTTTGTACTCTCGATAATTTGCCCGCCAGTTGTGACCACATCTTCGATAATGACTAATTTTTTACCTTTAAAATCTAAGCCTTCGGCAAATTGGCATGTGCCATATTCTTTGGCTTTTTTGCGTACAAATAAAGAAGGCATGCCATTTTGTATGCCGATGGCTGTGGCGATTGGTACGCCGCCTAACTCTAAACCTGCTAACGCAAAAAACGTATCGTCTTTTGCGGCAATTTTTTCGGCCATTAGAGTGGCGATTGGCACTAACAAATGCGGTAATGCTTCGAAGCGATATTTATCGAAATAATCGCTAGAAATTTGACCTGAGCGTAATTTAAACTCACCCGTAATCCAACATGTTTCGCCTATTTCTTTGGCTAATTGTTTTTTATCTATTTTAGACATTTGAGAACCCTTATTTTATACGCCAATATAATGGTGTTAGTGGATCGAATATTGTGAGTGTGCCTTTTAAATTTGCATATTGTTTGGCAATATCTAATGGCTCATTTACTTTATGCAACGTTATTTCTTCTTGATTTATTGACAGGCCATAATAAGTGGGGCCATTTATGGATAGAAATGCTTCCAAATTATTTAACGCATTTTCATCTTCGAACACGGTTGCACAGCAAATAATGGCGTTAGGTGCGTTAAAAACGCCTGCGCAACCACATGCTGTATATTTAGTATCATCGGTATGGGGTGCCGAATCGGTGCCTAAGAAGAAGCGTTTATCGCCGCTTGTTGCAACAGCCCGCAAGGCCTGTCTATGTTCTTCACGCTTTAGAATTGGCAAACAATAATAATGGGGCTTAATGCCGCCAACGAGCATGGCATTACGGTTTATCATTAAATGATGGGTTGTTATGCTTGCTGCTAAGTTTTTATTTTTTGATAAAACATAATCGGCAGCATTTTTGGTGGTTATATGCTCCATTACTATTTTTAGGTCTGGAAACTTTTGAATGATGGGTTCTAATACCCGATCGATGAACACTGCTTCTCTATCGAAAATATCTATATTGCTATCGACCACTTCACCATGCACTAATAATGGTAAGCCGATTTTTGACATGCGTTCAAACACGTTATGAACTTTGCTGAAATCTTTTACGCCGCTATCGCTGTTGGTTGTTGCACCAGCTGGGTATAGTTTTACGGCTTGAATTGCCCCTGAAGCATAGCCCTGCTCAAGATCGTCAGCATCTGTGCCTTCGGTTAGATAGACCACCATTAAGGGTGTGAAGTCATGCTCTGCTGGTAAAACTGCTAATATTCTTTGCTTATAGGCAATGGCATCTTTTACTGTGCAAACTGGTGGCAATAAATTGGGCATAATTATTGCGCGTTTAAAATCTTTAGAAGTGAAAGGCAATACACGGTTTAGCATGTCGCCATCGCGTAAATGCACGTGCCAATCATCTGGTTTTTTAATTGTAATTGATTTATTTTCTGACATTTTTATCACCCCGTTTTGAATGAACCACTGCTTACTCTGTTTAATATACCTTAGGCTACTGACAATCTATTCTTTTTATATTTTATTAAAGACTAAATAAATTTGCCGATTATTGGGTGGTGCTAATTATCAAGATAGGCTAAACGTCGTATATCTTATTTTTTTGCTTTGAGTCATAATTTAGCAAATAAACCAAAAGGTTGAACCATGCCCAAACTTGCAACCATTAAACAATATATAGATATTATGAACTGTGCTGACTGGGATAAATTGAATAATATTCTGATTGATAACTTTCATTTTAAAGGCCGATTTATCGAAACATGGTATTTGGCCGACTATATAGAATATAACCGCAATGTCTCTTTGCCATTCCATTGCAAAACTAAAAAACTAGAACAAATATCTGAGCAGTTATTTCGGTATAAATTTGAAATTTGCATTATTGACGAAAAAATTTACAAAATTAACATTGATCAACTTATTACGATTAAGGGTCAACATATCAATCAGACGGTTCTATTTTATGATAAAAATTTAATTCCGAAAAATTTGGCATCCAAGAATATGGCCTATATGGAAAAAATAGCAAAGCGTAATTAAAATAATGAAATTCATATAAATTAGCCTCGCATAAATTTAAATTAATCTGTGAAACAATTACATAAAATACATGCGTCAATCTGCCGAATTGATAATAATTCGTTGAGTACATACCCTAACGAAATATAAATTAGGTTAGGGTTCTACGATGAGTGATGCAAATATAAGGCTTAATAAAACACCCGTATTTTTACGGAATGGTTTTCGTCCGTTTTTTTTGGGTTCTGCAATTATTGCGATTTTAAATACTGTAATATGGATTGCCTATTTATTGGGTTTTATTGAAATTAACAGTATATTTTCACCAACCAATTGGCATTTACATGAAATGATATTTGGGTTTATTGGAGCAGCAATTGCTGGGTTTTTATTAACCGCAATACCGAATTGGACAGGCCGCCCACCATTAAAAGGTCTGAATTTACTATCTTTATTTTTGTTATGGGTTTTGGGTAGAATTGTAATATTTTACTCTGAATATACAGGTGCGTTATTTGCCGCATTGGCTGATTTACCGTTCTTTTTTATATTGAGCCTATATATTTTTAGAGAAATTTATATTCAGGGTAATAAGAAGAATTTGCCCATTGCAATGTTGGTTTTTTTATTTGGTATCGCGAATGGTTTGATGCATTTAGAAACCAATTTAAATATTGAAACAGCGCAATATGGTCACAGGTTTTCATTAATATTGATATCTGTTTTGGTTATGATAATTGGTGGTAGAATTATCCCTAACTTTACGACCAGTTGGTTAAAAAATAATGGTAGCAGACATTTGCCGACCTTAATGAACAAGTTTGATTTATTTTGCATATTTTTCAGCATATTTGCATTATTTTCTTGGGGGATTTTACCTGAAAACAAGCTAACCGGTATCGCTATTGTTGTTTCTGGTATTCTAAATGGCATTAGGCTTAGTCGATGGAAATTTGGAGCAATTTACACGAACCCAATGTTGGTTATATTGCAAACTGCGTATGCTTGGTTAGTATTTGGATTGTTGTTATTGGGTTGGTTTATTATTATTTCTTTTGAGCAATATGACCTGCCAATACATGCGATTACAGTTGGTGGTTTTGCATCGATGATTATTGCGGTTATGACTAGGGCAAGCCTTGGGCATACGGGGCGAGCAATTCGGGCATCAAAACTTACTATTTCTTGCTATATATTTATTAACTTATCGGTCATATTCCGATTATTAGCATCGTTGACTGATGACTTAAGAAATGAGTTATTATTTTTATCGGCATTGGCGTGGATTTTAACATTTTTGGTTTTTATATATCAATATGGGCCCTACTATTTTTCTGAACGCAAATCGTAACGGTTTGTACGAATTTTATTTTAATAAAGACGCCAACCCAATTTTATGACAATATATTGTAAATACTATAGTTAGAGGAAAAATATGTCTGTTGTTAAACATGAAATTGATGGTGTTAGTGTTATTAACCACCCACTTATTCAACATAAACTTACTATTATGCGTAAAAAAGACACGCCTTCGGTAATGTTTAGAGCACTTATTAAAGAAATTAGCTTATTGTTGGGTTATGAAGTCACTCGGCATTTACCGATTGAATTGATTGAAATTGAAACACCACTTGCTAAAACCAATGCGCCTCAGCTGGCGGGACGTAAATTGTGCATATTCTCTATTTTAAGAGCTGGCGAAGGGCTTGCACAAGGTTTGCACGACCTTATACCCTCTGCCCGCGTGGG
>JABSRY010000194.1 GCA_013214985.1 Hyphomicrobiales bacterium | reverse complement strand
ATTTTCGATGCAAGCAACACCGTTTAACATGGGGGTTGTTGGTACATTATGATCGGCAACGGCTAATACTTTTTCAGGCGCACGTACTTTACGACCCGACATACGCAAGCCTTCGAACGCTTGCGGGCTAGTAACCTCATGCACCAAATGACGATCGATATATAATAGGCTTGTTCCATCAGCCGCTTCGTGTGCGATATGGGCATCCCAAATTTTGTCATATAATGTTTTGGTCATTTTCTATCCTTGTGGGGTATTATTTTTTTGCGTCTAATGTAGTTTTGTTGATCAAACAAAAACAGCGGCCACCCTTGTAAGAGTAGCCGCTGTTAAATTCGCAATTTTTTAACCTAAATGCAAGCATTTAAGCAATTATATGTCATTAAATGACATATTGCCAACTACTTATTTCTTTTTAAGGGTTGCTAATCTTTTATGATCAACTCTTTCTGCGATACGAGCTGCTTTACCACGTAGACCACGTAGATAATAAAGTTTAGCGCGTCTTACTTTACCACGACGAACAACATCGATGCTGTCGATTAATGGGCTATGAAGTGGGAATTTACGTTCAACACCTTCACCATAAGAAATTTTACGCACATTGAAAGATTCGTTAATACCACCACCTGTACGGGCAATACATACGCCTTCATATGCTTGAATACGTTCGCGGTTACCTTCTTTAACTTTAACGTTTACACGTAAAGTATCACCAGGTTGGAATTTTGGGATAGCGCGTTTTGCTGTTAGTTCATCGACTAACTCTTTTTCAACTGTTTGAAGAATATTCATAATTCAATACCTTGATAATCCAATGACATAGGTTTTGCCCATTAAAGCGGCTTGCGTTAGCGTGTCGGGGCATTACATACCCCTCACAAAACTTATCAGAAGAATTTGATGAAGCGAATATGCCATAAATTTGAGGTTATGGCAAGGCTAAACTTCAACTATTGCTATGCTTATATGACATATTTAGCCATATTTGGCCTATAGCCAAGTAAAGCCCTGAAATTCTTATTTTTTGTTGGGTACATTAAACCCTTTAAAGATTAGCCAAAAACTAAGCAGAAGCTCAAATAAACCGCCGGGAATGTTAGCCATTAAGCCATATTCATAACCAAATAGCTCGAAGATTGTGCCTGCTATGAATACCACATAACCGATTATACCCCAAATAGATAAAAACCTTGGTACTAATTTTGCGCGATATAAAATACTTACAAATAACAAACCGCCGATGCCCCACAGCGCCATGCCAATTTGATAAGCAAAGAAATTGGCTTGTTTAAGCAAAGTTGATGTTAACTCGAAATAATCGGCCGTTACGCCGTTTGAGCTAATGAACGCTTCGCTTAAGGGTAATAAGAGCAATAAAAATATCACGCCAATTATAAGCGTGACCGTGGCGGCTATTGCCAAGCTTAAATAACCATAAGTTAGCATTTGGCTGTGCGGCCGCAAAATAGGAAATAGCACAACGGGCAAGCCAATATTCATTATCGTATGGATGATGGCCATTAAAATAGCACCTAACACCAATTCTGTTCTATTATCACTAATCAGCGACAGGTTATCTGTTGAGCTTTCAATGAGACCTGTACCAAACCCGTAGGCTAAGAATGTAATTATAAAGAATGCGCCAAACAAGCGGCCTGCTAGTTTATGAGTTTCTAAATTTTCGAATTTCATGTTCTTTCCTTTTTCAATTTATTGAGCATTATAAATGCATAGATGACGGGATTAAATTGACTAATTTAGTAGGGTTGATATGCTTATATGCATGGATTGGAATAAAACAAAATTTGACTGGAACCGAGCAAGAGCTTTTTTAGTGACCGCGCAAGAAGGCTCGCTATCTGCCGCGGGGCGTGTTCTTAACATGGCACAGCCAACCATTGGTCGACAAATTACCGCTTTAGAAAAAGAACTGGGTGTTATTTTATTTGAACGTGTTGGGCGTGGTTTACAATTAACCCCAAATGGTGCGACATTACTTGAGTTTGTTGAACGAATGGGACAGTCTGCCAACGCATTATCTATCGCTGCATATGGGCAATCCCAATCCATAGAAGGCAGTATTACCATTTCGGCCAGTGACACTTATGCGGCAAATGTTTTGCCTGCCATCATTGCGAAATTACACGTCCAACAGCCTGCAATAAAGGTTGAAATTTTGACCACCAACTCTGCCAGTAATTTGCTTAAACGCGAGGCAGACATCGCTATACGAAGTTTTTGCCCAACTGAACCAGAGTTAATTGCTAAA
Source organism: Hyphomicrobiales bacterium (assembly GCA_013214985.1). Lineage (GTDB taxonomy): Bacteria > Pseudomonadota > Alphaproteobacteria > Rhizobiales > OSC116 > OCS116. The sequence goes on along the minus strand of JABSRY010000194.1, from coordinate 3,233 downwards.
AAAATTAGAGACGTCCCTGCCAGATTATATGCCACGGCGCAATATTTATCGGCGATTGGCAACCCAAAAACTATTGCGGATTTATCTAAGGCTGAATTTATTGCCATTGATAAACATGAGTCTTTAATGAAAGGCCTAAATGCGGTTGGCTTTGAGTTAAGTGCAGATAACTTTCCTATAATGACGGAGAATTTTTTAGTCATGTGGGAAATGGTCAAACAAAGCATTGGCATTGGTATTTTAGACAGTTTTATTGCTGAAAAAGAGCCGACAATTGTGAGCGTATTGCCAGATATGCCACCGCTTATGTTTCCACTATGGTTAGTTGCACACAGAGAATTAAACACAAGCCGCCGCATTCGGGTTGTGTTTGATCTATTAGCCAAAGAACTTGGCAAATACTAGTTACGACCTTGTGGTTATTTGTTCTGGGTCCATGGTGATTTCTATTAAAGCTAGGCGGTTAGAAGCAATGGCATCCGCTAAAGCGGCGTCAAATTCGTGAACTTCATTTACTTTTACGGCAAAAGCACCATAGCTTTTTGCAAGCTCCACAAAATTTGGATTGGTTAAATCTGTTGCGCTAACACGGTCGGGGAAATGCATATTTTGGTGCATTCTAATAGTGCCAAATCGCTCATTATTACACACCATAATGATAGGCTTTGCGCCATACCGCATTGCGGTTGCAAGCTCTTGCCCGTTCATCATAAACCCGCCATCACCGCAAATGCCAAGCACTAAACGGTCGGGAAATTCTATAGAAGCGGCAACGGCCGATGGCACGCTATAGCCCATTGCACCGCTAATGGGTGCAAGCAAGCGCCCTGGGCGTGCATAACGTAAATAGCGCTGTGCCCAACCGCTAAAATTGCCAGCGTCTGTGGTGATTATTGCATCATTTGGTAATAGTTTTTGTAGTTTAGCATAGATGCTTGTCATATCCGCACCATTACGTTTGGGTTGCGAATCTACATCAATATGGGTCCATTTTTGGTAATCTGCATGGGCATCATCGCACCAATTTTGCCATTTTGTGCCGTCAATTTTTTGCTCAAGCAATGCATTACACAACGGTGAAACATGGCTTTGTATTGCCAAATCGGGCACACAAGAGCGGCCAAATACATCGGCATCTGGGTGTACATGAATGATGGTTTGACCATCGTTAAATATACTATAATTTTGGGTGGAGATTTCATTCAGCCTTGCGTTCAACACAAATATTAAATCGGCATTTTTAAACAGTTCAACCAAAGCAGGGTTTGGCCCTGTGCCGAGCTCACCAATATAATTTTTATGATTATGATCGAACACATCTTGACGGCGGAATGAAGTAACGACAGGTAAACCGCTAAGGGTTGAAAATTCTGTCAAATTTGCGCATGTTTGATCGCTCCAATCGCCACCGCCTGCCAAAATAATGGGGCGCTCTGCCTTAGAAATCAGCTCTACAATTTGACTGATTTGAGTTTGACTTGGTGAGATTTCACTTTTAACAATTGGTTTTATTATAACATCTTCAACTTGGGCATTTAATACTTCTTCTGGCAGACCCAAAACAACGGGCCCTGGCCGACCAGATGTGGCCACATGGAATGCGCGCATAATATATTCTGGAATGCGTGTCGCATCATCTATGACGGCTGCCCATTTGGCTATAGAGCCAAACATTTGTGGTAAATCAAATTCTTGAAAGGCTTCTTTATCACGGTCGTCCATGGAATGTAGCCCAACCAATAAAACCATTGGCGTTGATGCTTGTAACGCACTATGCACACCGATAGAGGCGTTGCACGCGCCAGGACCACGGGTAACTAAAGCGATGCCTACTTTGCCCGTAAGTTGCCCATAGGCCTCGGCCATAAAGGTAACGCCGCCTTCTTGGCGACACGTAATTACATCAATTTCTGGATAATCCAAAAAACCATCGAGCACAGGAAGATAGCTCTCCCCCGCTACGCAAAAGACTCGTTTAACGCCATGTTCATTAAGCGCCCGAACCAATAATTTCCCACCATGTATAGTCATATTATGGAGCTTAGATATTTAAAATACGGATGCAATAGTTAATATTATTTATCCTTAAATTATTTAACTTTTGATATTTCAAGCTTTTAGGTGTGTTTTATTTAATTCAATGTTAGCGTCTTCATTAGTGGTGTAAATTTAACAATAAAGGAATTAAGATGACTTTGACAAAAAAATTAGGCGCCGAATTTATTGGTACTTTTTGGTTAGTATTGGGCGGTTGCGGTAGTGCAGTTTTAGCCGCTAAATTTGGCGATGGCCTAGGCATTGGCCTACTGGGTGTGTCGCTTGCATTTGGCTTAACCGTGGTTACTATGGCATTTGCTATTGGGCATATTTCGGGTTGTCATTTAAACCCTGCCGTATCCGTTGGTTTAACGCTTGCCAAAAAATTTGATGTTAAAGACCTTGTCCCTTACATTATTGCCCAAACATTGGGCGCAATAGCCGCAGCATTTTTATTGAAAATGATATTAACTGGTAATGGGTCTGAGTTTACAAGGCTTGCGTCAAACGGGTTTGGCGAACATTCACCTGGGGGTTATGATATGATGACTGCCTTGGTGGTTGAAGTTGTGATGACCTTTATGTTTTTGGTCATTATATTTGGTGCGACATCAGACAAAGCGCCAAAAGGCTTTGCGCCTTTAGCCATTGGCTTGGGGTTAACGCTCATTCATTTAATCTCTATTCCCGTTACCAACACATCGGTTAACCCTGCACGTAGTACGGGCCCTGCTTTACTTGAAGGCGGCATTGCGCTTGATCAGTTATGGTTATTTTGGCTAGCGCCGATTGTTGGTGCGGTGATTGCTGGGATTTTATACCGAGTAACGTCTAAGCAAGACTAATTTTGCTTAGTCGGATTATTTTAAAGCGCCAAAGGTTCAGCTTTTGGCGTTTTTATTATCTGCGATATATTTATCCCACAAATCTGGGCGTCTATCTTGGGTGATTTTTTTTGCCTGTTCGTGGCGCCAATTGGCTATTTTTGCATGGTCGCCACTGCGTAATATAGCGGGTGCTTCTAGCCCTTGCCATTCTCGTGGCTTGGTATAATGCGGATATTCGAGCAAGCCGTTTTCAAAGCTTTCATCATGGCCAGAAAACTTGCTGCCCATAACGTCTGGCAACAAGCGAACACAAGCGTCGATAAGCGTTAATGCTGCCATTTCGCCGCCTGACAAAATATAGTCGCCGAT
>JABSRY010000193.1 GCA_013214985.1 Hyphomicrobiales bacterium | reverse complement strand
CGAACATTCTACGCCCCAAGGGGCGGGGAATTGAACCCTAAAAATGATTAAAAGAGCGAAAGAAAAGGGAGTGAAATTTGGTCGTAAACTGAAGCTCTCTATCGAGGAAATAATTGAAATTAAAAATTTAAAAAAAGACGGTACTTTAATAAGTCGGATAATGTTGCGATATAATATTTCAAAATCTACTGTTTATAGAGCTTTGAAATCTAAATCCTAAAGAGAGTCATTGGCGGCACTAAAGTGGGACATGACCAATAAGTTCGATGTAGAAATTCACCTAATTACCAACCCTCTAATAGATTTCCAAAGATAGATAGTGAAAGCACTAATAAACTTATTGTTTGCAGTAAAGCCTTTTAGGCACTCTTTAGAATGTCCAAATATGCAATTCAGGTCAAAAATTAAATATCAAATAAATGACACTAAATATCAATAAACCAATTAATATCCCTGCCATGACTTAAGGCAAGAATTGACCTAGATGATTGTGAGGTAGAATATGAGAAGTTATTTTGTTAGTATTTTTGCACTAACATTACTGGTAAGTTACAGTGGTGAAACGGTGGTTGAGGTTCGAGCCGAGCCACAGTCCAGTGAAATAAAAATCGGGAAATATGCGAGTTCTGATCCTTTACCCATAGAGGATGTTGGGACGACTGCAAATATTGCAAGTTATCCAGACAGCGTGATTTTTGCCCATAATATGAATTTTTATTCAATTATCGACGGTAATATCAATTTAATTGATGTGGCTGCAGATACCCAAGAATTTATGGGGAGTTTGGCCGCAGGACAGATGGCTCTGTTCGCAGAATCGACACGACGCAATGAGCTTTATGTGGCAGAAACTTACTACGCTCGTGGCACACGAGGTGAAGAAACTGACGTTTTAACCATATATGATAAAACCAGTTTGGCACCAATTTCTGAAATTATTTTACCAGGCGGCAAACGCGCTCAAACCGTAACACAAAAAGGCTCGTTCCAACTTATAGATAATGACCGTTTGGCCGTAGTCTTTAATTTCACACCCGCATCGTCAGTGACTATTGTTGATCTTGATACACGAACAATACAGCAAGAAATTCCGATAACAGGTTGCATGTTGACATTCCCCCTTAAGGGAGCTGCTTTTGCCACACTTTGTGGTAATGGAAGCGTAGCCTCATATTCAATCGCGGCGAACGGAGATGTTAGAGAAGTTGTGAGTGAGCCGTTTAACAATATTGATGATGATCCATTGTTTATGAAATCAGGCCGTATAAATGATGTTGAATATTTCCCAACATTTAAAGGCAATGTTAGGCCTATAGATGTTAGCACCGATGTTGCAAAACCGCTTGAGCAATGGTCTTTGGTGACAGATGCTGAACGCGCTAAAAACTGGCGCCCTTCTGGTTGGCAGATTGTTTCTGGGCAGCCAGATGGAAATCTTTATGTCCTAATGCAAGAAAACGGTTCTGAGGGCTCGCACAAACAAGGTGGTAGTGAAGTTTGGGCTTTTGACGTAAAAACTAAAAAGAAGGTTAACACCATTAAGTTAAATAATGGCGGGCTTACTATTGAAGTAACCCACGGTAACCCGGGGTATCTTGTGGTGACTAATGCGGCAATGATGCTTGATGTGTATACGTTGGATGGCGATTTAGAGCGATCAATTACCATCAATGATATTGCAACACCTTTCTTACTTTATGCGAAAAGGTAGGTTGTGATGATTGATCCTATTTTCTCATATTTAATCGCCATTTTCTTCGTCGCCTTTTGGAGCGGCGCAGGAGCCAAAAAGCTGATGAAGCCAGCTTGGTTCAAAATGATACTTACAGATTATGATATTTTTACCAAACCCATTATTTCGCTTCTGGTATATATCGTCCCCGCACTAGAATTGTTAATCGCAATTGCATTTATTTTTATGCCAATGGTTGGGCTGTTAGCATCAATGGGGCTGCTGATTGTATATGCTTTGGTTTTGACATTTAATGCACTGCGCGGTCATGTAGTCGCTGATTGTGGTTGTGCATGGGGCACAACTAATGACGAGACCGATCCGATTTCTCCTAAATTTTTTATAACACGAAATGTCATGCTAGCGCTGGCGGGGTTTCTCGTTCTCATACCCGTGTTAGACCGACCCTTCATGGCACTTGATTGGATGAATATTGGATTGGCTGTTTTGGCCTGTATCGGTATAGCGTTGGCAATGACAGAAATTTTGAAAAATCGTACAAGAATGAAAGGTGTATATTATGTTTGAAACTTTAATTGTATCACAGGTGTTGCTATGGGTCGCTGTTATAGTGCTCGCAATATTGTGTATGGCGTTGGCGAGACAAGTGGGTATTTTGCATGAACGTGTAGCGCCAGCTGGTGCGTTATCCATGAACCAAACCCTAAAAGTGGGCGCAAAAGCACCTATAATAAAAGTAGAGACGTTAGACGGCAAAAAAATGGAAATTGGTAAAGCGTCAAGCGTGGGGCGCTCCACCTTAGCGTTTTTCTTATCGCCAGATTGTCCTATTTGTAAGCAATTGCTACCGATTGTGCGCTCTTCACTTACTCGTGAGTCAAAATGGATAGACGGCATTATTGCCAGCGATGGTGGCCTTGAAGAAGATCACCGCAACATTGCTGCCAAACATAAATTAGCAGACATTCCTTATATACTTTCAGAACAGCTTGGGCGCGCATATGGGGTTTCAAAACTACCTTATGCAGTGCTCATAGACGAGAAAGGTTTGATCTCCTCAATGGGCATGGTCAATAGCCGTGAGCATATTGAAAGTCTATTTGAGGCTAAAGAGCTGGGCGTTGCTTCTATTCAAGAATACATTGCCAATAAACATTCCACATCGACAGTAAATTAGAGAGAACCAGCTATGAAATTTTTAGACAAATTCATCGAAGGCAAGGCCAGAAAAATGGCGCAGTCCAGTTCACGCCGTAGTTTTTTAACAAAAATAGGCACTGTAGCAGTTGGTGCATCAGTTATTCCTTTGTTACCAGTGCACAGAGCTCATGCCAATGCGTCGACTGGATCTGCTTATCCAGGTGTTGGCACACAAACTACGGGTAACCCGCAAGATCCAGGTGATCCAACATCTTGTGATTATTGGCGATATTGCGCAATTGACGGGTTTTTATGTACATGTTGTGGCGGCACAGCCTCTGCTTGCCCCCCTGGGTCAGAAATGTCACCAATTACTTGGATCGGTACATGCCAAAACCCTGCAGATAACCGTAACTATATCATCTCCTATAATGACTGTTGCGGAAAATCGAGCTGTGGTCGTTGTTTATGTAACCGTAATGAAGGAGATCGCCCGATGGTACGGCCTCAAGTTAATAACGATATTAACTGGTGCCTTGGCACAGAAAGCCAAGTTTATCATTGTTCTACCGCAGTTCTTATCGGCGTTGCTATTGATGGGTAATAATTTGATAAATTTTGCTTATAATAAGTTCGCAAGGTATGTAAAACCAGCTCTGGTCATTGGGGTTGGTTTACTACTCTCTTCGTGTGGAGAAACCGAAGTGAAAAAACCAGTTAAGTTTATTCCGGAAATACAGGTACCAGAAATAAAGGCATCTGAGCAAATACCCACGAAATCAAAAAAAATTGTCCAAATTTCAGAATTTCTAGCAACAGTTGATGGCGGTAAAGTCTATAAAAAATGCCAGGCCTGTCATGTGAAAACGGGTGAAGGTGTGCCAGGCGCCTTCCCACCTCTCACTGGTCGATTGGCGTCTTTGCTAAAGAGCAAACACGGACGTGAATATTTAGCGCTTGTGGTTATGAACGGTGTGCGCGGCGAAATGAACATAGACGGCATTCGGTATATTGGCACGATGCCGCGCCAAGGCGGGATGACACCTGAAAAAACCGCGGCAGTTCTGAATTATATTATGACCGAGTTCAATGGCGTTGCGACTGATGATACAGACTTATTTAAGACTGATGAGATCGTAAAAATCAGTACTGATAATGGCCGTATGACAGCACAAAATATTTTTAAAAAACGGGCAACAGCTTTCGTGAAAGAACAGTAAATATGGCAGTGAATAACAACAGTATCAATTTGCAATATAGGCTTGGAAAATTATTTGGCTTGGTGTTAGGCGCATTTTTTTTAATGCAAGTTGCGTCTGGGCAAGCCGCTGAAACTTTGGATCAAAATAATAAGGCATATTTTTCTCAATTGCGTATTTATAACGCTGACTTGGCAGAAGAGAACTGGACGCTGAATTGCCGTGGATGTCATAAGCTAGGGGCAGTTGGTTTGGGGAAAGAAATGCCAAATATGAACGGGCAAGTTGCCAAGTTTCTGGCTGTTGAGGGTGGTGTTGAATATTTATCACGAGTTCCGGGCATTGCAAATTCGCCGCTTAATAACGAAGAACTTGCCGATCTTATGAACTGGATGCTGCTAAAATATGATGCGGCGCATATTCCAAAAGATTTTACGGGGTTTACCGCTGAAAAAATTGAATCATTGCGCAAAAACCCATTGAATATGCAAGCTAAAGTTGTTCGAGCCAAATTAATTGCCGAAATTTTGATGGCAGAAAAAGTGAATGAGGCGCAGGAATGACTAAAGCTCATGATTTTACACCCAGTTATTTATGCGGAACAAGTTCTGAGCCGTTGCTTTATAAAACCATTGGCGAGGCGTTAAAGGACACAGTTGTTAAATGGGGAGAGCGTGAAGCGCTCGTGATTTGTCATCAAAATATACGCTGGAGTTATAAAGAACTGTTAGCCAAAGTAGATGCATTTGCGGCTGGGTTATTACATTTAGGTTTAGTACCTGGCGATCGTGTCGGCGTTTGGTCCCCAAACAATGCCGAGTGGGTTATCACGCAATTGGCGACAGCAAGAGCTGGGTTTATTTTGGTCAACCTCAATCCAGCTTATCGGCCGCGCGAACTTGAATATGCGCTAAAGAAAGTTGATTGTAAGGCGTTAATTTTGGCTAAACATTTTAAATCCAGTGATTATATTGATATGGTCAAGGGTTTAATTCCGAACGTTAGTGATTGTCATGCTGGACAATTAGCAACGGATGAATTTCCGTCGCTTAAATCACTGATTGTGATTGGCGACAGCGCGCCTTCTGGCTTCCTTAAGTTCAATGAAATTTCTGCATTGGCAACTGCAATAGATCATAAAAACCTTATCGATTTGCAGAAAAACCTTCAACCAGATGATGCGATCAACATTCAGTTTACATCTGGAACAACGGGCGCCCCAAAAGGCGCAACACTGACCCACCACAACATACTAAATAATGGATATTTTACCGCCCAGAGACAAGGTTTTACGCATAAAGATCGGCTTTGCATTCCCGTGCCACTTTATCATTGTTTTGGTATGGTTTTAGGGGTTTTGGCATGCGTATCGACAGGCGCATGTATGGTTTTTCCTGACGAGTCTTTTGAGCCCCTTAAAGTTTTAAAAGCCGTATCCGAAGAAAAATGCACCGCGCTTTACGGCGTACCTACAATGT
>JABSRY010000192.1 GCA_013214985.1 Hyphomicrobiales bacterium | reverse complement strand
CCTCGTCTGGTTATAGACCAGTCAAGCAAAATTTGTAGCTTAAGTCACTGTCTCATTATTGGGGACTACCTCAATATCTAGGCATTATAAACGAGCCTAAAGCCATTCTAGTTAAATATATAGATGGCAAAGTCGCGGGTGGTTTTCCTAGCCCTGCAATAGATTTGGCCAAAAAAAATTAAACCAATACATGAGTAAATTTAATCTCAAAACTAATTATTCGCGCTTATTTTGCGCGATTTAGAGCGCGATAAACCGAGACGACTTTCGCGCCAAATGATCAAAAAACCTGCAGTGATAACAACGGACGCGCCTATCAGCATTATGGTTGTTGGGACTTCATCAAATATGAAATAACCAACAAGTAACGCCAATAACATAGCCACATAGTCAAACGGTGCAATAACTGCTGTCGGTGCAAATCGGTAAGAGCTGGTCAACAGGGTTTGTCCTACACCACCTGCAATACCAGACATGATGAGCAATGCTACTTCGTTAAAACTTGGTAATACCCAGCCGAACGGAATGGTCAAAAGCGAAAGCGTGGTCGATGAAATAGTAAAGTAGAATACAATAGTGACGGTTTTTTCGATCTTCACCAATTTGCGGGTAAATATTTGCGCAAGTGCTGCGCATGCAGCACTACCCAAAACCACAATTGCCCCTAAGGTTTCGCCGCCATTTAAGCCGTTACTGGACAAGTTTGCTAGCCTTGGCGATAAAATAATCAGCACGCCAATAAGACCAAGAATCACCGTACTTATTCGAAAAGCCTTAATTTTCTCACCCAACAATACTATCGCAAAAATAACTGCTAACACGGGTGACGCAAAACCAATGGCAGTGGCTTCGGGAAGTGGTAACAAGCCAAGTCCCATAAAACCTAGTCCCATGGCACATGTGCCAATCAGGCCGCGCCATAAATGTTGCCAAGGATTTGATGTCTTGAGACCAGTGCGTAAATCATTGGTAGACCACAACCATAAAAAAATAACAGGTAAGGCGAAAAATGATCTAAAAAAAACGGCTTCACCTGCGGGAATATTATTTGATGTGGCTTTAATCAAACTTGCCATAACCATAAAAGTGGTTACAGCAGCAATTTTTAGCAATATTCCGCGTAATGGTTGCATTTATGAACCTATAATTTGGATAATAATTAACACCTATTTATATCAGAACTGAAATGTAGACAATTCAATTTGTTTGATGAATGGTTTGGTTTGTTCGATTTTAATGACCAAAGCATGATAGTACCATGAACTTAATGGATAGCCAAAATACAAAATTTGGCGCTGAAACCATCGGCCTAACCGCCGCAGGTATAGACCGAGAATGGAAAATGAAACAAGATTTCTTAAGTCCCAAATATACTACTAATTGGAATGATTTACCTAAAGCTAAATAGACTGTAAATCTAATATATAACCAAATGAAAATATTATTTTCATTTCTTAGTTTCTATGATACATTGCCTTTACACCTAAAACGAGATGGACTTCGAATTAGGATATTTTGAATTATGCCGAATCCTGCTCTAAAAGGTTTAACCCGTCGCCATCCAGGGGGACGTAAAAAACAATCTAAAAAAATAAAAAAAGTCGATGAAGACAAATTTGCACCCTCTAATATCTATCAACGCATTCAATATATTGCTGACAAGCACGTCAAAAAACAAGAAGCAGGTAATTTGCTTGGTTGTCTTTTCTTAGATGGTTTGCTCGAACATAGACAATTTGAAGCATCCAAAAAAATTGCCCTACATATGGCAAGGTATAGCATTATAACTGGTATGCCTAAACCAACCGTTCAAGCTATCGATTTAAATCAAATTTCAGGTTATAGTGATTTTGAACCAGATGAAGAAAAAATATTAAAAGCAAAAGAACATTACTTCAACATTGAACAAATTTGTGACACCTTAGCTGGACAACAGAGTCTGTGCTCTCCATATTTGTTTAAAGCAAAATCGCTCACTATTTTGCGTGAAATTTTAATATATGACCAAATACCAGCGCGCGATTGGAAAAAGTTTTCATGGTCTTTAAAATATAGGTTTGTAAACTATCTACTTAATGAATTTGCAGATCATTATAAACTTAAAAACCCATAGTTTTTGGTCTATTCCAGGAACAGATATACTCTTTATTTTTAATTACTAGGCCGTCCTCTAATTTCACTAAATGGCGGCTTAAGGCACTTTTCTATTTCACAAACCTTAATACCGTACTATTGTATAACCAAATAGCTATCAATAACCTTTTAATTTCATTAGCTTAAATGACATTACAACCACACAAATATATTTTAAATCACATTACCCTATTGACAGAATCAAAAACAAAATGCTGTATATTGTCATAGTTGGATATTCAGCTTCAAATCCCCTTTACAAATTCTTTCAAAAAATACCACTGGTTAAAAACTGGTGTAATTTTACTTGTCAACAAAGTGAATATATAATGTTTGATATTGACGTATTGCCAATTATTCAAACACAACAGAAGCTAGACGGCTTAAAACAAGCTCTAAAAGAAAAAATCATATATCAATCAATTCAACAGATTGGGTCAGTTGCCCGAACCGCAACAGTTAGAAACTTAGTTAAAGAAACGACCTTAAAGCATGGCTATCTAACTCATAAAATCAAAGGGCATATGCTGGGTAAAATCACACCAGTCTATATTATTTCAATCGGTGACAATCATAATGATCGATCGAGTAATCATACGTTGTTATCAAGGTTTAAGTTTAAAGCTAGTAAAGGTGGAGTCACTGCAAATGTTTGGGGTGATAAAGGCAAAATGCACAAAGGCGCATTTGTTCTGAACCTAAAGAATGGCAATCAAGGTATATTTAAACGTATCAAAGGGCAACGTACAAGCAGCGGCAAGCAAAAGCTTAAGATGCTTTACGGTCCATCATTACAACGCGAAGCTTTTCGCGGCAACTCAGCTCAAATTATTTACAATATCGTAGCGGACAAGCTGCCGCAGCGCATCAGCAACAAAGTCGACCAATATTTAAAGAAAATAAGCTGACCATCAGAAAAAAAGGTACTTTACGAGCCTGGCGCGCGCCGCAGGCGTCGTAGCTCCCGGAATATGTCTAGTTTGTGATGAAAAAACGAGGTTTACAGTTTACAAAAAATAGACGTGTTTTAAATAACTAATTGAAATAGCGTATGAATTTAATTTTCAAAATTGTAAACCTGTAAACCATGGTTTACAAGAAAGTGTAAATGAAATGAATTGGTTTACAAATGGCCGAAAAAAATGATGAAGATATGGTTTGGGGTAGTGTTGCTAAATACTCAAAAACTAGGAAAATTTCGCGTCAATTTGTTTACACAACAATTAAGAAATTTGGAATTAAGCAAAAGGGAACAAAGGTTCCATTCAATGAACTTGACAAAATCTTAAGAAGAAAATCGGAAGGGCAAAAGCTTGAAAAAGCTACCGATAAGAATGACACTAATAGGCTTACCAAAGCACGTGCTGATAAAGAAACAACCAAAGCTGAAATTGAAGATTTAAAGCTTGCGGAAATGCAGGGGCAACTTTTGCACCGTGAAGCTATTGTAACAGCAATGCAGCGTATTGTCGGTTCGGCACGTAAAGAAATAATTGCTTTACCAAGTAAATTAACGCCGCAAATAGCAGCTTGTGGCGGGAACGAACGCGAAATTAACGAGGTTTTAACGGCGGCAATAAATGAAGTTATGGACAATCTGTATGCGTTAAAAAATGTAATTAATGAGACAAAAACATCAAATAATTGAGGACCAGGTTAATGCCCTGATCGATGATTGTTTTAGTATGTTTAAGCCCAAGACGGAGCGTACATTATCGCAATGGGCGGATGATGAAAGGATTATACCCGAGGGCACCAGCCCCGAACCTGGCAAATGGAAAACTAGCCGAGTTCCATTTATGCGCTACATTATGGATGCTATTACAACCGGGGATTTTGACGAATTTGTTTTTATGGCAAGTTCACAGGTTGGTAAAACGGAGTTATTACTTAATATTTTAGCGTTTTTTATTGCTGAAGACCCTTCGCCAATATTGTTTATTCAGCCTACTAAAGATGCTGCTGAAGCGTTTAGTGAAGAACGCTTTACACCAATGGTTGACGCAACGCCTTGTTTGATGGACAAGATTGCGGCAAATAAAAGCCGTGATGGTAAAAACACAACAAATAGCAAGATGTTTAAAGGCGGACATTTAGCATTTGTTGGGGCAAACGTGCCGCAAGATGTTTCTGGACGACCAAGGCGCATTGTACTTGGTGATGAAATCGACCGCTGGGCGTTTAGTGCGGGTAAAGACGGTGATGTTGCAGATTTGGCGCGGCAACGGGTTAAAAACTTTTGGAATAGTTTATTAATTTGGGTTTCTACACCTGTCGATATTGATACATCGCGCATTTGGCAACATTGGTTGGGTTCGACCCAAGAGCATAAATATATAGTTTGCCCGTGTTGCAAGCATGAACACCATATGGTTTGGGAAAATGTTAAATGGGATGGTGACAACGTTAATTCATCGCCTGAAACCGCATATTATGAATGCCCCAAATGCAAAGATAAATGGGATGATGTAACAAGATGGCGACTTGATAAAGAAACTGATATTTGGAAGTCTGATAACCCCGATTCCGCCATAGCTGGTTGGCATGTGAACCAATTATATAGCCCTTGGGTTCGGCTTTCGACATTGGTGGGTGATTTTTTAAAAGCAAAAGGTAAGCCTTTACGCGAAAAGGTGTTTCAAAATACTGTATTGGGATTGCCATTTGAGGCAAAACTAGGTGCAGAAGTTGAAGTTGAAGATTTAATGGCACGGCGGGAAGAAATACCCGAAAATACTATGCCAGAACGTGCGGCATTACTTACAGCAGGTGTTGATATTGGCGTTGATTGTGGTGATATTCAAATAACGGCATATGGATTGAATAATGAAACTTGGGCATTAGATAAATATAAAATATTTGGCGACCCATCGGGCCAAAGTTTTTGGGATGATTTATATAAGAGCCTTAGCTCTACACAGTATAAACACCCGATAAGCAACCAGTTTTTTAGAATTGAAGCAACGGCGATTGATAGTGGTTATATGACCACTAATGTTTATAAAAATGTTGCTAAATGGCAACTACGCGGCATGAAGGTTTACGCTACAAAAGGTGTGCCGGGTGAAGGTAAACCGCTTTGGAAACATAGTACTGCTAAAATTAAATATACGAAGCTTTATTTGATTGGTGCCGACGACGCCAAGACAATGATTTATAGCAATTTGGCTATTACAGAGGGTGAAAGCCAAATACATTTTAGCAAACGGCTTGAAAAAGATTATTTTGAAGAGCTTATTGAAGAAAAAATAGAACTATCGATAAATGGCTACGGAATGCCCGTTAAAAAATGGGTTAGGAAGCAAGGCGCCAAGAATGAAGCATTTGATACGATGATTTATTCTTGGGCAGCTAGAGAGAGCCTAAAGCACGTAAACATAG
>JABSRY010000191.1 GCA_013214985.1 Hyphomicrobiales bacterium | reverse complement strand
ATGAGCGAGGACCCCGTCGAAGGTGACACCTGCGCGCTTCGAACCGATGACCCGGTCCGCGAACGGGTTGATCACACAATCCCACCCCGATTCGGCGGCATACTCCTGGCCACCTGCGAAGCCTTCCATGTTGCAGCGAAAAGGAAGTTCCAGGTCGAGCTTGAGGGCGATGCGGAACAACTCGGGGTTGGCCTCGGCGTTCACGCCCCGGAGATACTTGTTGTAGTCGAACTTGGCCTTGAGCCTGGGCGCGACCTCGGAGAGCCAGATGGCAGTCTCTACCGCCTCAATCTGGCAGAAGAAAGGGCGGATGGTAGCGATGAAAAAAGAATAGATGGCTCAGACAAAGAAGAAAAGGTGGATGGTAGTGATGAAGAAAGAATAAATGGTTCAGATAAAGAAGAAAAGGGTGATGGAAGAAAGTTAAGAAATTCCTCAAGGAATATGTCTTGAAATTTATCAAAAAAACCTTGAAAAACATTACAGAAGTAAGAATTGCAAGAAATCGCAATTGCTTTTTTCAAACTTAATGGAGAGCTATGCTCATGGCATCTAACATTTTTATCTTTTGCATATTCAAACTCTTGATTAGTAACCACACGTTTACCGCGTCTTGCTGCCAATAAGGCCGCTTCGTTACATAGGTTTGCTAAATCCGCACCAGAAAAACCCGGCGTACCGCGTGCAACAAGTCTTGCGCTCACGTCATTACCAGCTTTAATTTTTTTGATATGAACTTTTAAAATTTGTTCACGGCCAATAATATCTGGGTTTGGTACTTCTACTTGGCGATCAAAACGGCCTGGGCGCAATAATGCAGGGTCAAGCACGTCTGGGCGGTTGGTTGCAGCAATAATAATTACATTTTCGTTATCTGCAAAACCATCCATTTCGACCAATAATTGGTTAAGAGTTTGCTCGCGCTCATCGTTACCGCCGCCAATGCCCGAACCACGGCTACGACCAACAGCATCGATCTCATCGATAAAGATAATACAAGGTGCATTTTTCTTAGCTTGTTCAAACATGTCACGAACACGGCTAGCGCCAACGCCCACAAACATTTCAACAAAATCTGAACCAGATATAGAAAAGAAAGGCACATTAGCTTCGCCAGCAATAGCCCGCGCTAACAATGTTTTACCCGTACCAGGAGGGCCAACCAACAACGCACCACGCGGTATTTTACCACCCAATACAGTATATTTTGTTGGATTTTTTAAGAAATCGACAATTTCGCTTAAATCTTCTTTTGCTTCGTCAATGCCAGCTACATCATCAAATGTAACGGTGCCGACACCTTCGGTTAACAATTTAGCTTTACTTTTGCCAAAGCCCATTGCTTTGCCGCCGCCGCCGCCCATGTTGCGCATAAAGAAAATCCATACACCCACTAAAATTAGCATTGGGAACCACGAGATGAAGATTGTCATCAATGTGCTTTCTTCGGCATGTTTAACTTTAACATCAACACCTTTAGCGGTTAATGTTTCTAACAACAATTGATCGTTAAACGGCACTGCAGTCATAAAACTGGTTCCATTTGTTCTTTGTCCAGTTATTTGGCCATTATTTATAACCACCGACTGCACATTACCGGCATTCACATCTGCCAATAGTTGCGAGTAGGTTACTTCGCTTGCATCCGACCGATTACCACCGAGGCCAACCATGTTGAAAACTGCAAATAATAATACTAGGATGATAGCCCAAAGGACGAGATTTCGATAATTATTCACTTAAAATCCTTAATTTCTTCAATTTAATTTAGAAAAATACCACAATATTGCGGTAAAATTCAGACGGCAATTTACCTTATATCTTTAGATAGGCTTCAATATAGTAAATTCCAAGTCTAAAATACAAATAAATATAAATAAATGCTAAATTCACCCCGTATATGTACATATTAACTATAAAAAGTGAATTAAACTTTTTGATAGCGCATTAAATTTTAGCGCCTTATTTTTAAATTCATACTAATTCTCAAATATTCACTTTGTTCATCATTTGTTTGGGGTGCTAGAATTTGCTGTTTATCATTGGTGACAATCGGCAAAGTTTGCAATATTTTTTTGGGGCAAGCAGCCAATGCTTTGTGTTCACCTGAAAATGTTGTCATTAATTGCCGACATGCACCCAAATGTCTAATTGTTACGGCTAGCTTTGCGGCATTTAACACCATAAGCCTGTTTTGATAAATAGTTGATACCATTGTGGTTATATTTGAAACATCGTTAATATTACCGTTTCTATTTTCATAACCAAACCACAGGTTGTTTTGTTTAAATATGAGCAGACAATTGCCTAAACAATAGCGACCAGTATAGTTGTTTTGCATAATCTGGTTTAATAGATATTCTAATTTTTGCCATCTAGGCGGGTCATCTTGTCCACCAATCGACCAAATTAACCTCGCGAATATGCGCAATTTAATTTCATCGGGCCTTTGCATAAACTTAGAAACATCAATCTTTGCTATTGAATATTCCAACAAATTAACTTCTTCATTCCAAAATTTTTCAACATAATATTCTAGCGCTTGCTCAGCACGTCTCAAACGCATTGCAGATTGCGCAATATGTTCATTATCTACAATATCATTATCGCCTAAGAAATTTCGAATTTTTACCCGCTCATATTTTTCATTGTCATTTGAAGGGTCATCAAAATAACTCTGCGATTTATCCGCCAAATATTGCCGAAGCTCTTGTCGTTTAACGGCCAAAAACGGCCGATAAATTTTTAATTCAAATCCGTTATCTAATAACCTTATTGACTTGGTTGAAATAGCCGACAAACCGCGAACCCCTGCCCCACGCTTTAACCGCATTAAAAATGTTTCGGCGTTATCTTCTAAATTATGGCCAAAAAATAAGGTAGTAATTTGGTTATTTTTACAATAATCACTCATTAATTCATACCGCGCATTGCGGGCTTTTTCTTGAATGGCAGAAGTGGGTTTAACGTCAAAATTCCACCTTAAAATATGATGCTCAATATTTAATTTAACGCACCAATTTGCCACTTGCACGGCTTCGATTGCAGATTCTATTCTTAAATTATGGTCTACGGTTAGTGCCAAAATTTTTACAGAAAGTTGGCTGGTTTCAATGTAAGATTTTAAGGCCAATAACAATGCCATGCTATCGCCGCCGCCAGAAACCGCGACTGCAACTGTCAGTTCATCGGCAAGATAACCGCTAAATACCTGTTGCAATTTCTTTATTAAGTTTTTGGGTTTTGGCTCAATCATAAAGGCTTATAACAAATAACTTATCTATAGTCATTAATCATTTGAAGCACTCATGGGTCTGTTGCGCATCTACTGCTTGTTTTGCAAGTGAAGGGTGGCTTTTTGCATAGTCTCGGCTAAGCGTAAAAAATGCCGAACAGGCGTCTTCCATATTTTTAAACTGAATAAGCATTTGTGCCAATTTTAATAAATTATCAGGTGCTTTTGCACCATTTTTATTATGGTAATATCCGCGAAAATACCCCCGTAATGCACGGTTATAATCATTGCGTTTAAAATAGCTTTCGCCAAGCCAAAAATAGGCATTAGAAATAAGCGCACTTTCATCATAAAACCTAATAAACTGATTAAATCGGCGTTCCGCTAGGGCATAATTTCCATCATCATAATACCCTTTTGCTTGGTTAAAGGCAACTATATCGGCGGCTTGACTACCTAAATAACCTAGTTTCTTTAGGGGACTAGCAAGCAGATTGTCAGAACTTACTGGTACGTTTGATTGTAAATTATCGGGCAACAAAGCTGGTGGAATGGTGTTTAGCTCTTTTGAATTAGATTTAGAGCCTTGTGCTGAACTGTTAATCGACAGGCTAAAAGTAACAACATTTTCGACAACATTTGGCTGTTTTCTATTTGGAATACGTTTTAATGTTCTGACAATATCACCAGCAGAGCCGTCTGAATATGCATCTTCTAGGGGTTGTTGCAACACTGCGTTCGATTCTATAAACGCGTGCTTTGCATTTAACTCACGTTCAACCAATATCAACCGTTTGCGTAATTCAAATAATTCTAATTCAACGGCTTTAATACGCTTTAATGCTGTTTTATCTTTGGTAGGAATATCTTTAAGTTCGCTTTGCATAACATTAATTTTATTATGCATATTATGAACGCTATTAGCATTAAACGCAAAAACTTTGGTCGGCAAGGCTATAGCAACCAAGCCTGCACACATAATATAAATTAAAATTGCTTTGTATGTGCTCTGCAATTTAGGGGATATTAACGCATGTAACATATTTTAATACCGTGTTTATTCAATTGTAATATTAAACAAAATTAGGGCAATATTACGGCAAATAAGTATAAGTGCTTACTGCTTTAACATTACCCCAAATTAAGTTTAATTATTTACCCATCACAATGGTAACAGCACGTCTATTTTGGCTCCAACATGAAATATTATCGCATAATGATATGGGGCGTTCTTTACCAAAGGATAGCGTCGAAATCCCCGATGCATTAAAGCCCAAAGAAATAAGGTAAGATTTTACACTAGATGCACGCCTAGCACCAAGTGCTATATTATAGGCTCTTGTACCACGTTCATCCGCATGGCCTTCAATTTTTATATTTGTTACATTATACTGTAGTAACCAAGCATATTGTTTTTGTAGCAATACTTTGCCCGTGTCATTAACACTGGTCTGGTTTGTATCAAATAATATATTGTCGCCGATAACTTGTTTAAACTCAGCCAATGTGCCTGGTTGTGCAATGCCAACGCCATTTAATACGCCTGCAGCATCTTCGCCCAGCTCGTTTTTTGTTGCGCAGGCCGCTAAACCAACACAAAGCCCTACAATCATTAATTTCTTAACTATTTTCAATTTCATTGCCATCTCCTAATATTGCTAAATTCGTAACATTTTTAATTTTTTAATTTAATTACCTAATGGTGACCATGCAGGGTCGGACGCAAAACCACCTGTATTAATTTTTCGCTCATTACGCCCAGTAATGTCGACACTCCAAATCGATGGCCCGCCATTAGCACCCCGCGTTTCGCGGAAGAACATCAGCACGCGGCCATTTGGTGACCATGTTGGCCCTTCATTATGATACCCGCCAGCAAGGATGCGCTCGCCAGTGCCATCCACTTTCATAACGCCAATTAAAAACTGACCGCCCACTAATTTTGTAAAGGCAATAAAATCACCCCTTGGTGACCATACGGGGGTCGAATAGCTACCGCCGCCAACGCTGATACGCCGAACATTACCACCATTTGCATCCATAATATATAATTGTTGCTTGCCATCCCTGTCCGATTCAAAAACGATATATCGGCCATTTGGCGAATAAGAAGGCGATGTATCTAACGATGGGCTGTTGGTAAGCCTGACCGTTTTTTTGTTGCGCAGATCCATCGTAATAATATTGGCATTTGCACCGTTTTGAAAGCTCATTATAACTTTATTGCCATCTGGCGAAAAACGCGGTGAAAAACTCATACCAGGAAAATTACCAACCGCTTCACG
>JABSRY010000190.1 GCA_013214985.1 Hyphomicrobiales bacterium | reverse complement strand
ACCTTGGAAATAGGAATCCGTTTGTGCATAATTAGACATTGCACTGGGGTCAACAAATTCTAATTCGTAATCATATTTTTGTTGCATATTAACACAATGATCTCTGATCATCGGTGCGTTATCATAACGAATGACCGATAATATGCCATGCGTTTTGGTGACACCATTAAGATTATATCTTTCAATGTTATCGCTTATAATTTTAACACCTTCGAGTGATATTGAAAATAAACTCTGCGCGGCCTTTAAACCAAGTTTTCGTTCAATATAATCTTGCCCGTTTGCATAACCAGGAAAAACAAAGCCGCCATTTCTTCCAGAAGCGCCCCATGCGACTTCTTTGGCCTCAAGTAGCACGACATTTTTGCCTAAGTCTCTCAATGATTGAGCGCAGCTCAAACCTGCCATACCTGCACCAATTACACAGACATCTGTATCAATATGTCGGTTTAAACTTTCAAATTTGGCGGTATTAATTGCGGTTTCGGTATAAAATGTATCAAAGCTGCTCATGTTTGATTTAATCCTTATACTGTAATATACAAAGCAAATTAATTTATATCCTATTTTTCGAATATTGTTAAATGAGTTAAATGAACAACTAGGTGAGCTTACAGAATGTATGATGATAAACAGGTCTTTAATTGTGGCTCTGTTAGGCTTTTACAAAAATCGAGTAGAACGCAACATAAATATAAACTAAATTATTATTTCCAATAGAGCAGGCAAGCCTACTATTTTTATCTAGCCTTATTGCTGACATATGTTTATCTATATTTAAAATTATTATTCGTAAAAATATGAGAATCACATGAAAAATGAAATTGGGTTAGCCTTCCCAAATATAGACCCTGTGGCGTTTTCACTTGGGCCTTTATCGGTTAAATGGTACGGGCTAGCATATTTAGTTAGCCTATTATTGGCAATTTTTTACATTAAAAAATTAAGTAAAACGACATCTTTGTGGCAAAAAAACCCAAATATTAAGTCCGAAACGGTTGATGACCTTGGCTTTTATGCTTTTTTGGGTGTGTTTTTTGGCGGTAGGCTTGGTTATGTCTTATTCTATAATTTGTCATATTTTATCGAAAACCCACTAAAAATATTTATGGTATGGGATGGTGGCATGTCCATCCATGGTGGCATTTTATTTTCGGCCTTAATTCTCTTAGTTTTTTCACGAGTTAAAAAAATCTATTACCGACATATATTCGATTTAGCGGCCGCAGCATTACCCATTGGTTTGTTAATTGGCCGCATCGCCAATTTTGTTAATGGCGAATTATATGGAAATGTAACAAATGTGGCATGGGCTGTGCGTTTTCCTGCGGGTGGGGGCGTACCGCGCCATCCTAGCCAATTATATGAAGCGGCGCTAGAGGGCCTGTTCACGCTTATTATTCTTAGCATCTTGGTTTGGAAGTTTAAAAGCTTTAAACGCCCAGGTTTAACCGCTGGGGTGTTTGGCATTCTTTATAGCGTTAGCCGTATTTTTGTTGAGTTTTTCCGTGTGCCAGATCAACAAATTGGCTATTATTTCGAGTTTATCACACAGGGAATGATTCTTTCTATCCCTATGCTATTATTAGGTATTTATTTTGTAGTAACCAGCAATGCTGCGCGCATAAAAGCAGAGAGTTTTAAATAGGTTTATGGAAAATATCTTAAAAAATTACATTGCCGAAAAAGGCATGATTAGCATTAGCGAATTTATGCAAATTTGCTTGTCCCACCCCACCCACGGATATTATATGAAATCCGAAGTGTTTGGTAAGGACGGTGATTTTACAACTGCGCCTGAAATTAGCCAAATGTTTGGCGAAATTATTGGGCTATGGTTGGTGGATGCAATTGGTAAAATGCCTAAATCTGACAGTTATAATTTAATAGAATTGGGGCCAGGGCGCGGCACATTAATGGCCGATATATTGCGTGCAATGTCACGGTTTAAAAAGCAATTTAAATTAGAAATTCATATGGTAGAAATGAGTGAAAAACTCATTAGCCTGCAACAAGAAAATTTGGCAGAATTTGCTAATGATATTGTTTGGCATAAAAACTTGGATGATCTAAAAGATGATATGGATCAAATGCCTAGCTTATTTATTGCCAATGAATTTTTTGACGCATTACCCATCAGCCAATTTGAATATTTGGATGATAGATGGTTCGAAAGAATGGTCGATGTTAAAGATGATAAAGTTGTACCAACTTTGTCGATGAAACCAGTTGAACCCAACTTGCCAGATTTGTTAAAAAACCGCGCTGCCGATGGGGTTATTTTTGAAGAAAGCCCTGCATCTGTTTTTTATTTAAACAAGATATCCGATATTTTAAAAATTAATCAAGGGCTTTGTTTAATTATTGATTATGGGCATAATGGGCATGGATTTGGTGATACTTTACAGGCGGTAAAAGAGCATAAATATTCAAAAATATTCGAAAATTTGGGCGAACAAGATATATCCGCGCATGTTAATTTTAGTATTCTAACAGAAGCTGCTAAAAAACAAGGTCTAATTGCCAACCCAGTCACCACTCAGGCTAAATTTTTAAACGAATTGGCTATAAGTTTGCGAGCGCAGATGCTTATTCGTAAAAACCCAGATAAAGAAATAGAAATTACCGAAGCTCTAAATAGATTAGTTGGCGAAGATCAAATGGGTAACTTATTTAAAGTTTTATGCATTCAAAATATTAATGAAAATGATTTTATCCCCGCTGGCTTTGGGCTAGAATAGCTATAAATGCTCTCAAAAACCTATAAAACCCGTTAAAAACAACTAAAATAGATGATTTTTGGCACTAAAAATGTACGAAAATGCCGATTTATTGACATATATCTAGTAAAAAGGGATTGAAAATGATCGAAAACTTAACAAATATCGGTAAAACACCGTGTTTTCAAGCTAAAATTTTAAATAAAATCCCTGCTTTAAAGCATGGTTTTTTAACATCACAGGGCGGCGTATCGACCTATGAATTTGCGTCGTTAAATTGTGCTTTGCCCGAAATGTCGCTCGATAATCCAGATTATATTAATCAAAATATGAACATTGTTGCAAAAAGCTTTGCTATTTCGCGCAGTCGTTTATTTGGCGTAAAACAAGTGCATGAAGCCGATGTGTATCATGCTGTTTCGGGCGCTATGAACTCTGTACCTATAGCAGATGCGATTGTAACAACACAAAAAGGCTTGGCCTTGGGTATTAGGACGGCCGATTGTGTGCCAATTATATTAAGCTCAGAAAATGGGGATATTATCGGTTCTATCCACGCGGGTTGGCCGAGCACTTATAAAGGCATTGTGCAAAATACGGTTAAAAAAATGGTCGAATTAGGTGCAGAATTAAACCAAATACGGGCTGCTGTTGGTCCTGCAATTGCTGGTAGTTCTTACGAAGTTGAGCGCGAATTAATGCTTAAATTTAAAACACAAAATTTAGAATATTCGGCCTATTTTTTACCCGCAAAACGGGCGAAACATTATATGTTTAACCTATCTGGCTTAGTCGCCAAGATACTATATAATAGCGGTATTCGGCATATTGAACATTTACAAATTGATACTTATGAAAACGATAATTTATTTTTCTCCCACCGCCGCGCTACCCATAAAAACCATGCAAAAAACGGACGACAATTGTCAGTTATTATGATTAGGGACTAACTTTAATAATGAGAAGGCTATATGAAACAATCAATTACTTTAAATAACACTAAAAAAATACTCAAACATAAAAACTTGAAATTTCTAACCCTTACCAGCCTTCCTGCGCTTTTAACGGGCTGTATAGACCTTGCAGTTTTGTTGGGTGATGAGAAACATTATCATGGTACTAATGGCGATGATGTAATGGCGCCAACAAATGGTGGAGAAAGGGAAATCTTCTACTCTAGCTTTGGCGCTGATACTATAACTGGATACAACCACCATAACATTTACTCTACTGTTGATTATGCGCGCTCAAATGTTGGTGTTAAAGCATATTTAGATGGACAAACAGGTGTTGGAGGGCATGCTGAAGGGGATGTTTTGTCTAATATCAACCACTTAATAGGCTCTCAATATAATGACCTTTTGGTAGGGGATGATTATGAAAATGGGCTTGATGGCAATGCTGGCGATGACACCCTTATAGGGGATGGCGGAAATGACTGGCTTACAGGCGGCAGTGGTGCTGACATTTTAGATGGTGGTTTGGGTGAGGATACGGCACGCTATTTGGATTCACCTTCAGGTATAATTATTAATTTAACTACAAATATAGGACTTAACGGCGATGCTGAGGGCGATAAGCTTATATCTATTGAAAACATTTATGGCACAAGTCATGCTGATAACTTAACTGGAAATAGCGAAAATAATACACTTAATGGCAGTTACGGGAATGACTTTCTTTATGGATTATCTGGTAATGATCAGCTTGATGGTGGGTTTGGCAATGATGTTATATATGGTGGTGATGGTAATGATGTTATAGATGGTGGCGAGGGAAATGACCTTTTATATGGTGGCGCGGGAAATGACACATTTGACATTTCTTATTCGTTTGGGGACACTAACCATATAAACGGTGGGGAAGGCGTTGATGTTTTAAAAGGTAGACTTAATCTTCATAAAGATGAGAATGTTACGGAAGATAATCATATAGGATATGCAATTCAGAAGGATAGTGGGAAAATTATATTTAGCCATGACCTTGGTGTGTATTATTTGAATTCGATTGAGAATATTGAATTGGTAGAAGGTTCTGGAATTAACAGAACCACCACTAGTATAGATGTGAAAGAAATTTGGGATGATTTGGCGGCGCCTGAGCAGGCGAAGTTTAATGATGAAGCAGATTTTTTGAGTTGGCTTGGCGATGACGCCGGGTATAATTATGAAGGCCTTTAGTGTCGGCCTTCATAATATGTGATATTAGAAATTGTCGCCGTCTAGTAGGCCGCCGATGCCGCCTAGGATTGAGCCTTCGCCTTTGCCGCCTCTTGAATTGGCCATCATGCGGCCTGCGAGGCGAGAGAATGGTAGGGATTGAATCCATACTTTACCTGGGCCTTGTAGACGGGCAAAGAACACACCTTCGCCGCCAAATATCATTGATTTAATATTGCCTGCGCGTTCTACATCCATATCAACCGTTGGCTCCATCGCTGCTAGGCAGCCTGTATCGACGTGTAAAACTTCGCCTGCTTTTAGCTGGTGTTCCACCAACGTGCCGCCCGCATGTATGAATGCCCACCCATCGCCTTCTAGGCTTTGCATGATAAAACCTTCACCACCAAATAGGCCTGTCAAAATTTTCTTTTGAAAATGAACGCCGATGGATACGCCTTTGGCAGCGCATAAGAACGCATCTTTTTGGCAAATGATTTTGCCGCCAATTTTGTCTAACTTTATGGGGATTATATGCCCTGCATAAGGGGCTGCAAATGACACTTTGGCCTTGCCTTGCCCTTGATGGGTAAACACGGTGGTAAACAAGCTTTCGCCAGTGATGAGGCGTTTACCTGCACC
>JABSRY010000019.1 GCA_013214985.1 Hyphomicrobiales bacterium | reverse complement strand
CCTGGACTTAGGCAACAAGTCGGTTTTTTAAATTTGTGCACTTTAGCCTTGCAAATGAGGGGAGGAACGTCCCCTCAATTAAACAAAAAAGACGACTTGAAAGTAATTCAAGTCGCCATTATTCTTTATTTAAAAACTAAAATTTGTTCAATGCTATATTCAATAGTAGCCGATTGAATACCAATCGCCTTAAAAACTGTACCAATATTAGGTACAGTATAATCATTATCTAACTCTATATTGCGACTTGAATTTGGCCTATATGATATTTTGATGTTTCATTTTTTTCAATTGAAACGGTGATGTTATATTCAAGTATTGTAAGCCACTTCATAAGAATATCAAATGAAAGGCTCTTAATCCCTGTACCTGTATTCAATCGGCTAATCTGGGTTTGATGTGTATGCAGAAGTTTGGCTGCTGCTGTTTGTGTCATTTTCTTATGTTTAATAATTTTTAAAACCGTATTAGCAAGCTTGCTTTTAGCTTGCATTTCTTTTGCATCATCTAACCCAAGATCTTCAAATACATTACCGCAACTTTCTACAAAAATATCATCTTTCATTATCCTATCTTTCTCTAACAAATTTTAGTCGTTGTTTAATCAAATCAATATCTGATTGTGGCGTTTTGATGCCCGTTTTGGACTTCTTTTTAAAACAATGTAACACATATACAATCGAGTCTATATTTACGACATAGACCGCTCTATACGTATCTTTATCAAACCGTTCAACCAATTCCATAACACCAGACAAGCCCTTTAATTTCTTTGCCGTAACTGGCATTAGACCATCTTGTATTTGATCTAAATCATGGCCTATTTTACGCTTCGCCCCCTGTGGGAATTGCTTTAAATCTTTTAAGGCACTTTTAATAAAGACTAATTTATGTTTTTCATCATTCATTCTAGTTGTACCTCATTTTCTTAATTATGCTATATAATGCATAATATAGCAAGTAATTTATGCATTATATAGCATAATTATTGTTTTAAAATCGTATTAATACTGTACCTAATATAGGTACAGTATTGAACTAAAATTCTAAAACAAATCTAGCTGAAACGACTTAGATACTGGCTTAATCGGCCTTGGCTGTTTTATTGGCCGTTCTTCCGTTAAACTCATAGCCATTTTTGCAGTCTCAAAATCCGTGGTTGCTTGATAATATTCTGTAAGCTTCGAGCGCCAACCGCATCTTTTAAATGCGAATGTATACCAATATTCACGATATTCCATTGTTAGAGTATTGCCAACAATCACTTCTGCGGGTACGTCCCACAAAGTTAATTGAATGAAACACATAAGCGCAACGGTGCGGTCAATGTCCACTGCTTGCACATATAACTTTTGAGCTGGATTATGGCCGTTATCCTGTAACAGCTCAACATAGGCTAATATCATGCTCCCTGCCCCACATGCGGGGTCAGATAAAGTAATAAATGGTTTATCAATAGTTTTTAAACTATCACCATGCACTAGGTTTGCCATTAATTCCGATACATGATGCGGTGTGAAGAATTGGCCGTTATGTTTATTGCCAAGCTCTAAAGACATAAACAAATCGCCTAATACATCAAACGGCTTTAATTCTAAGGCCATTGTAACAATGGTAAATAATTCCGTTACGCCCTTAAAATCCTCAGTTGAATATTTTTTACCAATACTCAAATATTCATCTTCGAGCTGTTGATTTTTTAACATGGCATTATTTAATGATATGGCTGACATTGTGATAAAGTCACTAAAAACCTCATAGCGCCCCCTATGCCGTGCCAGTTGATTAAATATTTTTATAAAATCTGCTTTATATTCAGCATATGATATAAACCTTCTACCCGTTGAAAAATCAGAATTGCTTGATTGGCTATCACTCATAAAACACCGCCAAACATATCAATTTGTTTTGCTGCGTCTTTGATTTTGACCTGTGCTATTTGTTCCAGTTTCAAGCGGTTTTTTGATTTTTCCCATTTTGGTTTTGCGGCTTCATGGTCTAAATATGCAAGAATATAGTTTTTAACACCGCCATGATGTTTGACCGATTCAATAAATGGGTGCAGAGATTTAAAACCTGTTTCAGAAATGGGTAATGGGGCTTTTTCGGGCAATATAGAACTAACTGTAATGCCCGTTATGCCAACATCGCCATAAATGACATGTTGATCGATTTCAATTGTAATGCCCTGCCACTCAACAACACATTTAACAAGTTGCTCGTCTGGCAAAGGTAGACCAGCGTTAAATTTTGTTTTGCAACAACTGTTACAATAACCTTCATCGGGGTCAAATAGACCTCCGCAATGTTCACATCTAAAAAAATCTTGCTCATCTTCATTTGTTTCAATTTTAAAATCTGGATTAAAAGAATGTATAGTCATTATGCACCCCCAACTTTTGAGGATGATTTATTGACAACTTTACTCGCCAAATAATTAAATTGGCTTTCTGTGTAATTGCTAGAACTCATATATTCCCACAATATATTAGTAACATCTTGTTCAGATTTGGCGGTTTCAAGTGTCGCTAAAAACTTTGGATACTTACAAATTTTATTATAAAAATCTTCTGGTTTATCTTCATTTGTTTCAATTTTATAATTTGCATTACAAACACCTAAAGTCATATTTTTACCTATCAATTTTAGTTTTCAATTACAGCAACTTTCATGCGCCGCGCGTATTTGAAAGCTTGCCTATCGGCGAGATGGAGGGGTGAAATTTGCAAGGTCAAATTTAAAAAAAGGGTGCGCGCCAGTGGACTTTAGGACAGGCATAAATCAAAGATTTATTCCCCTGGACTTAGGCAACAAGTCGGTTTTTTAAATTTGTGCACTTTAGCCTTGCAAATGAGGGGAGGAACGTCCCCTAAATCTATTAGACAATGTAATGGTTTTTGAACCCGCTTTTTTAAACCGGTACAAAAAATATACCGTTTTACTTTGGCTAAGTGATCGTCACCTTTATGGCCGAGACAATTTTAATTGGCTTGGTGAGCGAAGCGAGTAGTCCACGGTTTTAGACTGACCGTAAAACGGATAGGCTAAAATTGCTCAGATGATTTTGGGCCATTATTCTCCATAAAATGAAAAATATACACGGGGGTTGAATTAACTAAAAAATTATATATGGTTAATTGCGATACTGTGGTGGTTACACAGAGGATCTTGCCTTTGCTTTTTAACGATTGGCGTTGACGGTGTTGATCTTCTGTGTAGTTCGTTTAACAACAATGCCTATTTCGGGTTCTGTTTCAATTTGAGATTACAAATTAGAATCTTCAAATTCCCATGGGTTTAATATGCCAATACCCTTTTTAGGGAAATCAGCAACATTCCTTGTGACGACAGCCATATCATGTAAAATTTCCTAAATTAACTCAATAGAAAATTCTACTTAAAAATACCCTAGGGTATTACCATTGCACCATTTATGCAGTAACGCCTTTTGTGATACTCCGAGAGGCGATGAAAAGTAAATATCATCTTCAGCTGAAATTATGAGCCACATATATGTTTATTTATTCTCATCTTCCCAGGCGCCATTGCTCGTCCAAAAGCCACCTTGATATTTGGTGTCTGGATGGAGTGGGTCTGGAGTGTCTTTCAAAACTTCAGAATCATTTGCAAATTCTTCAGAACTATCTTCGGGCTGCCAACCAATATAAGAAGATAGGTGGTTATCCCACCATCTTTGTTTATTATTTGAGGCACCATAAATCACTGTATAGCCAACACGTGAAGTTTCAAAAACCTGCTTAATCATGGACGTAAAGTCGTTAAAGCTCATCCATATAGACATGGTGCGCTTATTAGTAGGCCTTGGGAAACAATAGCCAATCCGCACCGCAGCGGTTTCAATACCAAATTTATCCCAGTAATAACGCGCCAAAAGCTCGCCATAACCTTTTGATACCCCATACATGCTATCTGGTCTAAATTCAGATTTAGCATCGAGTAATGTTTCTTGGTTATGAAAGCCAGTCACATGGTTTGATGATGCAAATAGAATTCTTTTTACACCATGTATACGTGCCGCTTCGTAAATATTATAAACACCCTTGATGTTGGCATTTAAAATGGTCTCAAAACTATGTTCAACTGACTGTCCACCCAAATGTACGATAATATCGCACCCTTCCACAAGCTTCATAACGGCGTCTTTATCACCAAGATCGCATTCAACAACCTCTTCGCCATCTCTTGCTTCACCTAAATTGGCAATGTCTGAAACCCTGATGATATCTTTCCAGCCATTTAAACTTTTACGCAATTCTGAGCCAACCTTACCGCCAGCACCCGTTAATAATAATCGAGACATATTCACTCCGTATTTTTAATTTAACCAATTAGGTTTGGTAATGTCATGGACACTGCAGGCACATATGTGACCAAGGCAAGCGCCACTAATATGGCTATATAAAATGGCCATATTGTTTTTACTGCGGTTTGAATTGGCACCTCACCAATAGCACAGCCTACAAATAGGCAAGCACCAACTGGTGGGGTACATAAACCCAAGCCTAAATTCATCATCATTAATATACCAAATTGAATTGGATCCATACCCAAACCCACTACCACTGGTAAAAATATGGGGGTACAAATAAGTATCAATGCGGCCATATCCATAATCATACCAAGCAAAAGCAGTATTAAATTTAGTACGAGCAATATAACAATTGGGTTATCAGACACAAAATAAAGCAAAACCGTCAATTGCTCTGGTACGCTATAGTATGCCAGCAAATAACCAAATGCAGAAGCACACGCCACCAAAACCATAACCATGGATGTTGTACGAACCGAGTTTAGAACTGCTGTCCAAAAATCCTTGAATGACAATGATCTATAGACAATCACTGTAATCAATATAGCGTATATGGCACCAATCGCGCCAGATTCTGTAACGGTGAACACGCCAGACAAAGCGCCACCAACAATAATCACCGCAGTAAACAAACCTGGCAATGCGTAAACCAAAGATAAGAGTACAATTTTCCAACCTTCGAATGGCTCTGTTGGGAAGTTCTTGCGAATGGCAATCCATCTTGCGGCAATACCAAGGCCAATACACATTATGATACCAGGTACAATGCCCGCCATAAACAATTTCGAAACAGACATGCCACCACCAGCAGCTACCACATATAATATCATATTATGACTTGGCGGAATCATAATGCCTGCAATAGATGAAGTCACAGTTACGTTCACCGCATAATCGGCGCTATAACCCTTCTTCTTCATCACAGGAATAAGCAGAGAACCCAAAGCCGATACATCGGCAACAGCAGAACCAGAAATACCACCAAATAACATGCTGGCAAATACATTTACTTGGCCAAGACCGCCTCGCATCCATCCAACGGCCGATGACGCTAAATGCACAAGCCGGGCAGCAATACCTCCATGTAGCATAAGCTCACCCGCAAAAATAAAAAATGGGATGGCTAATAATGAGAATACAGATATGCCCGATTCAATGCGTTGAAATGCAATCAAAACTGGCAAGCCTTCATAAGCAAATGTTGCGACGGCGGCAATGCCGATTGCATAGGCCACTGGGACACCTATAAAAACACCAAAGGCAAAAAGCCCAAATAAAATTGCTAAACCCATTATAAATTCTCCTCACGCGCATCATCTAGGAGCGGGTTTTGATTTTCGTCTTCATTGTCTGGGGCGATCCCAGTTTTATAATAAATTATATATTTCAGAAGATTATTAAAGCTAAATAAACAGATTAATATACCGCTGATAACCAGAGGCATCGACCTAACACTCAACGGCACATCTAATAACGGTATTTCCGTTGTCCAATTAAATATTGCCAATTTATATGAGTTTACTGCCATCATATAGCCAAACCAAATAAGCATAATATTGATAACCATGTATATGATAGCTCGAGGTTTCGGCGGCACCATATATGGCAAAATATCAACACTAAGATGCGTTTTTTCTTTCAAACCCACGGCAGATGAAAAAAATGTAATGACCACTACCAAAATAAGAGCCAGTTGCTCGACCCATGTTGGGGTAGAATTTAAAATATACCGTCCATATACAAGCCATGCAAAAGTAGCTACAATTACAATCAAACACAAACCTGAAATGAGTTTAAAAAAGTCAGATAATACCGTTAAGATACGGTCAAATTGTTGCTGGAATTGACTTAAAGCATCCATAGAAAACCTATTATATTTAGAAACACCGCCTCCATAATGGAAGCAGTGTAATTTAAAAATATCAATCTACTGATTGAATAGCATCAATATATTCTTGTAAGAACGGCGATTTAGCAACCGCCTTTTCATAAACCACGCTCATAGCATCTTGGAAAGCGCTTTTGTCAGCAATTTCGTTAAATTTAATGCCACCAGCTTCAACTATTTTACGGCTTTTAAGTGCGCGCTTTGCCCACTCTTCACGCTGAAGAACAGAGCTTTCACGAGCAGCAGCTTTTACAGCAACTTTTTCATCATCAGACAACTTATCCCATGTGATTTTGCTCATGCATAGACATTCCGGAATGATCAAATGCTGACTAAGTGAATAGAAACCGGCAACCTCAAAATGAGATGTAGATTCATACGAAGGCCAGTTGTTTTCCGCACCATCAATAACACCAGTTTTCAACGATTGGAACACCTCAGAGAACGCCATTGGCGTTGCATTACCGCCTAAAGCCTCAACCATTTCAACAAAGATCGGGTTGCCCATAACACGGAATTTAAGGCCTTTCATGTCAGCCACTTCGGTGATTGGCTTCTTAGAGTTATAAAAAGAACGTGCGCCAGAATCGTACCAAGCAAGACCAACTAAACCTTTTTCTTCCATGGCAGCACTTAGCTTGTCGCCAAACGAGCCATCCATTACGCGATGCATATGGTCCATGTTTTTAAAAATAAATGGTAATGAAACAACGTTTGTTGCGGGTACAATCGGCCCCATTGGCCCTAAGCTAAACACAGCAAAGTCAAGACCACCAAGTTGAACTTGTTTAATGGCATCAGGTTGGCTACCCAACACACCATTATGGAACGTTTTTGCTTTTATGCCTGTACTTGCTTCCATTAGGCTAGTGAATTTATCCATACCTACAGACACAGGATAATCAGGAACGTGGATGTTCCATCCCTTTAGTTCAGCTTGTGCTGATGAAATCGCAAGTAATGCGGTAGTTGCCACAACTATAGTAGTTACAGATTTTAGGAAATTAAATTTATTCATTTTCTACCTCCCAATAGATGATTTATTAAATTTACCTAAACACATATATAACAGATATTTTCGTTTGTCAATATTTGTAATACAAATTTAAACGAATTTTTATTTTGTAGTTATTCTTAAAAAGACTATTATGTAAAAAACAACATGTGAAAAAAGCTCTATTTATGAATGTACCCAAAAGTTATAGACTCAGTCTAACAAAAAAAATAGAAACCCTACTGCGGCAAAAAGTTGTCAATAAAGACTGGGTGCCTGGTGATAAACTGCCAACAGAACACGCTCTAGCAAATGAACATGGTGTTAGCAGAACAGTCATACGAGAAGCGATTTCTGGCCTGAAAGCCGATGGGCTTCTTGCCTCACGTCAAGGCTCTGGTATTTTTGTAATTGAACCACAGGAGCAACCCATAAGGTTTAAATTTCTAAGTCCTGACCCTTCCATCCTATCGTCGGTAATCGAATCTCTAGAATTGCGTACCGCAGTAGAAATCGGCTCTGCAGAGCTCGCTGCTGCTCGTTGCTCACCTGCTCAAGAAGAAGAGATATATGCCAGGTTTAGTGATTTTAGACGTAAGATACTGGTTGGTGAGGTGTCAGAGAAAGAAGATTTCGCATTTCATGTAGCCATTGCAGAAGCCTCGAATAATAAGAAATTTGTAGAATTTCTAACCATTATTGGACGCAACATAATTCCTCGTTCTGAGCTTAGAATCAAAGCCAATTTACAGTTAGATACCAATGTCGAAAAAAAGATTTTATTAGAACACGAAAAAATCTTTAACGCGATTGTTGATAAGGATGCCGAAGCCGCAGGAAAAGCAATGCGTGTCCATTTATCTGACGGTGCCGAGCGTTATAGAAAACTAGCAAGGTTGGCTAGAAATTAATAAATATTGACATTAAAGGTAAATAACATTCAAATATTGATCATACAAATATTGACAAATACAAGTTTTATCGTTAATTTGTTTATAAATTTCAAATTCTCATCTGAAGTTTGATTCTCAAATAAAACTTGAAAGCACTGAAATGAACCCAAATGAATTAAAAAAAATAATCGCCTCTGGTCTTTTATCATTTCCCGTCACCCATTTTGATAGCGATCTAGAGTTTAATAAGTCTGCATATCAAGATCATATTTCGTGGTTATCACAATATCCCGCAGCGGCCTTGTTCGCTGCTGGTGGCACTGGTGAGTTGTTTTCCCTCACGCCTAGTGAAATTATAGAGGTCGTTAGCGCAGCAAAAGAAGTTTCTGGTGACATGCCAATCATTGCTGGTTGCGGTTATGGCACTAAAATGGCTATAGAAATTGCTCAAAATGCCGAAGAAAAGGGTGCTGATGGTATTCTTTTACTTCCCAATTATTTGATTGGCGGCACTCAAGACGGTCTCTATCAACATATAAAGGCAGTTTGCAATTCTGTCAGCTTTGGTGTTATTATTTACAATAGAGCCAATGCAGTTGTAAACGCTCAAACCATTTTTAGGCTTGCCAATGATTGCCCTAATTTAGTTGGTTTCAAAGATGGTACAGGCGACATTAATTTAGTACGTGAAATTATTGTTAAATGTGGTGATCGCTTGTCCTATATTGGCGGCATGCCAACCCATGAAATGTTTGCAGAGGCGTATGATGCGATGGGCGTAACAACTTATTCATCAGCAGTGTTTAACTTTGTTCCCGAAATGGCATTAAAATTTTATACGGCCATGCGCGCCAAAGACAAGGCAACAATGGATCACCTTCTAAAAGATTTCTTCTACCCATTTATGGAAATTCGCGACCGTGCACCTGGTTATGCGGTATCTGCCATCAAAGCTGGTGTAAATATAATTGGTAAAAATGCAGGAAGCCTACGCCCACCTCTTTCTGATTTAACACCAGAAGAAGTCGAAATGCTTGCCGAAATCATGAAAGGCTATAGCTAATGGAAATAGTCGACATCCACACACATCTATTATACCACGAATTAGATAAACCGTTTCAGTCTGCATTTTCGACATTCAAAACACGTTTTCATTGCTTAGTCGAAATTGTATGTGATAACGGTATCGTGGGCTGGGGCGAATGTTTAGGCCCTGCTGACATTAATG
The DNA here is from genome assembly GCA_013214985.1 of Hyphomicrobiales bacterium. Taxonomy (GTDB): domain Bacteria; phylum Pseudomonadota; class Alphaproteobacteria; order Rhizobiales; family OSC116; genus OCS116. Next base: position 5,269 of record JABSRY010000019.1, on the reverse strand, counting down.
CAGCAGTGGTTAAATCAATGACCTCTTTAGCAATCGGCCGTAATCCATTGGATATAGAGCCTATCTGGCAATCTATTTACGATCAGTTTAGGGACCAAGGTCAACGTGGACCAATACATACTGCCCTAAGCGGCATCGACATTGCCTTATGGGATATTGCAGGCAAATATCATAACGCACCGATTTATCAACTTATGGGTGGCGCTTACCGTACTGAAATTCCAGCCTATGCAACAGGTGGTTTCTGCCCCCAGGGTGGTGATCATCAACAATCATGCATAGACGAAATGATGGCGCGAGTAGAAGAAGGTTTTAAAGCTGTCAAAATCAAAATTGGCTTTGGTGTTTATAAAGACATTGAAACCATAAAAGAACTGCGTGCCGCCTTAGGTACAGATATCGAAATAATGATAGACGCCAATCATGGTTATGACGTGATTGACGCGATAAAGGTCGGCCGTGCAGTTGCGCAATTTAACATTGAATGGTTTGAAGAACCCGTCATCCCCGAAGCGCTAAAATCATACAAAACTCTACGTCAACGACAATCAATTCCAATTGCGGCAGGCGAAACTTGGCATGGCCGCTTTGCCGCACAAGAAGCGATGGAGCAAGGTTGTGTTGACATTTTACAACCCGATGTATGCGGTGTTGGTGGCCTAAGTGAAGCCCGCAAACTTATCACTTTATGTGAAGTTAATCATGTGCGGCTTGTCCCACATGTTTGGGGCACTGCAGTGGCTCTAGCTGCTGGTTTGCATTTTCATGCCATCATCCCCCCAACACCAGGCTCTCACAATCAATATTCGCCAAAATTAGAGTTTGACCGCACCTACAACCCATTCAGACAAGCAATTATCACCCAACCAATTGAACATAATAATGGCGTGGTGACGGTACCAAATGGCCCTGGTCTTGGAATCGAAATAAACCGTTCAAGCCTTAAAGAATTTTCACCCAATTAACCCAAATTAGGCGCGTTGAAATGCAACAAACATTCAGAATACTAAACGGCAACTCACCCCGAATTGTATTACCAAAAGGCGCAGTTGATACACATATCCATATTTTTGATAGCACTAAATATAGCGCACAAAATGGTGGGCCAGGTATTCCTGCCGATGCATTGGTAAAACATTATGAAGCCGTCCAAAAATGGTTAGGCATTGAAAATGTTGTGATTATTCAAGGCAATGGCTATCAATTTGATAATCGTTGTGTTTTAGAAGCATTAGATCATTTCGGCAAAAAAGCACGCGCCATCGTTGCTATAAAACCCAATATAAGTGATGCTGAAATTGACGTAATGTCAAAACTAGGTGTCGTTGGGGCCCGCATAATTAATATATTAAAAGGTGCTGCGGGGCTTGATCTTCTGCTAGATATAAATGCAAGAGTAGAACCATTTGGTTGGAACCTAACCGTTCAATTTGATGGGCGAGAAATGTTAGATCACATGCCATTGCTTGAACAAATACAAGGTGATTATGTAATTGATCATACTGGTAAGTTTTTAGAACCTGTATCCGTCGATAGTCCTCAGTTCAAAGCACTTTTAAAGCTCATTGATCGAGGCAATTGTTATGTAAAACTTGCTGGTTGTTATGAGACATCTATCATTGGTCACCCAGAATATACAGATGTTGCGACACTCTCCAAAGCTCTCATCAATCATGCACCAGATCGCATAATTTGGGGGACCAATTGGCCACATAATTCTTCAAATTCTGCTGACAATTACCCCGACGAGGTACACTTGCTAAATTTAATTAGTGATTGGGCCGTAAATGATGAAAATCGTCAAAAAATTTTTGTAGATAATCCTTACAAACTTTACGGCTTTAATCAATAATTTTTAGAAAGATAATATTTTGACAAATTCAGTATTCACACCCCATGGCAAACATTTAATTGCAGGCGAATGGGTTAACAGCGACACCAAATTTACTTCAACACCCGCTTCAGGCCAGGCTTTTGAATTTTCAGCCGCCGATCCCGCTTTGGTCGACGCAGCTGTTAAAGCGGCCGAGCAAGCCTTTTTAACTTATGGTTATTCATCTCAAGCCAACCGCGCAAAATTTCTCAACACAATCGCGGATGAAATCGAAAAACGGGCCGAACAAATCACCGAAATTGGTTCAAACGAAACGGGGTTACCAACCGCTCGCCTACAAGGTGAACGCGGCAGAACAATAGGTCAGTTGCGTTTGTTTGCTACTCATATTGAATTAGGTGATTATCTCGACAGGCGTTTTGACAAAGCGCTGCCTGATCGCACACCTCTACCACGCCCAGATATGCGCATGATGCAACGCCCAATAGGGCCTGTTGCGATTTTTGGTGCATCTAACTTCCCACTCGCATTCTCGACTTTAGGTGGTGACACCGCATCAGCTCTTGCCGCTGGTTGCTCAGTTGTGGTTAAAGCTCATAATGCCCACCCCGGCACGTCCGAAATCATGGCAGAAGCCATACATGCAGCCATTAAAACCTGCAACATACATCCTGGTGTTTTCAACTTACTTCAGGCCAATAGTCGTGAAGTAGGCCAAGCGTTGGTGCAACACCCACTCATCAATGCGGTTGGCTTTACGGGTTCATTAGGCGGCGGCCGCGCTTTGTTTGACTTATGTTCAAGTCGCCAATCACCGATTCCATTTTTTGGTGAATTAGGCTCAGTTAACCCAATGTTCTTATTGCCCGAAGCATTACAGAAGCGAGGCAAAATGGTGGCACAAGGTTGGGCAAATTCTCTCACTATGGGCGCAGGTCAATTTTGTACCAACCCAGGTGTTGCTATCGTCATTAAAGGCGATGCCGCAAATATTTTCATTAAAGCAACAAGCGCTGCGTTAGAATATTTCGGACCACAAACCATGCTTACTGAAGGTATTGCCCAAGCCTATCAAAGCGGTAATAAGTTCATTGCCAATTCAACGGGTGTCCAGAAAATATTCACGTCAACCTGTAACTTACGTGAGGCCAGCCCTTATTTATACCAAACCACCGGTGATATTTGGTTAGCCAATGAAGCATTGACCGAAGAAGTTTTTGGCCCTCTGGGCATCATTATCATTGCCGATGATGAAACTCAAATGATTGAAATTGCCAATCAATTAAAAGGCCAACTAACTTGTACTTTGCATTTGGACGATGCCGATTCAGCTCTAGCTCAAAGCCTATTGCCTATTTTGGAACGTAAAGCAGGCCGGGTTCTAGCTAATAGCTTCCCTACTGGTGTTGAAGTTAGTAACACAATGGTACATGGCGGCCCTTATCCAGCGTCTACTAATTTTGGTGCAACCTCTGTCGGGACAATGGCAATTAGGCGTTTCTTACGTCCAGTATGTTATCAAAATATTCCCACGAATTTACTACCAGTAGAGTTGCAATAATTGAAGAATATCAAAAAAGTGTAGAGCATATTTTTATTGTTTAGGCAGGTTATTATCATTAGTTTTCATTTCTGGCAGTCAACTCCCAAAAGACGCCATTTTAATGCGGTGTTCTTTTATGTTGGCTATGCGGCATCCTATCGTGATCTGGAAGAGATTATTGCGAAGCGAGGCGTTATCGTGGATCATGCAACGTTAAACCGATAGGGGTTCAAGCCATTCCACCCAGCTTCTACTAAATTGAGGTTGCACATATGATCCGTAAGTAACAATTTAGAACCTCTGGAAAACGGTTTTCCAACAATTTGCTGCACTGACGTGTCTAACAAGAAAGGTGACCGTATTATTGGAGAAAATTACGCAGGGTCTACCCCTGTCTTTGGGTATCATTGTTCAATTATTGAAACTGTCAATAACTCGCCTCACTTCTCAGAAAGCAAAAGACAAAAGGGGAAATGATTAAATAACTTAACCCATGGTGAACACTTGGGTTAAAAAACAAACTGGTCGATGAATTGAAAGATTAGACGTTCACATTTGCCGGAATACACATTAAAGGTAATATAATGACTTTAGCACTAGGTAAACAATGGTCGCTGCGCAGAATGACTGATAAAAATGGTTATTTCAAAATGACTTCGCTGGATCAAAGAGCTCCAATAGAGGACCCTATTAAACAAGTTTTATCCCATTCGGGGCTTTTTAGTATTGATAAGTTGAACCAAGATGTAGTGTCGTTTAAACGCTTATTGATAGAGACATTTCAATCTCGCTCGTCTGCTATGTTACTTGACCCCTCCTTTGCAGTCGCAGGCTGTCTCAACACACTAGACACAGATAAAGGTCTGTTTATCTCGCTAGAAGATCCATACAGCGCCAAAACCGAGCAAGGGGCGACGATAACCAGTGTTATACCAGGTTGGTCAGTAGGTAAAATAAAACGTGTTGGTGGCGATGCCGTTAAACTGTTGATTTGGTACCACTCAACGGGTAATGTGCAGGTGAATGCACAACAGCAGCAACTGGTAAGAAAAGTAGGCGCTGACTGTGTTAAATATGATATCCCCTTCGTCTTAGAGTTACTAGCTTACCCCAGTTGCGAAGTTTTAGATAACACTGCATTGATCAAACAACAAAAAGCTGACTCTGTATTGTTGGCTCTTCAAGAATTTGCTAAAGAAAAGTATCAAGTAGATGTATTTATGCTTGAGAGTCCCGTCGATGTTAAAGATATTGGTGGGGTAAATAATACGGGCTGGGAAGAAGTACAAGCGATATTTGATCAAATACCCAAACTTGCAAAACGGCCGTGGGTGATGTTATCCATGGGTGCAGATATGGCAGAATTTCAATTGATGATGAGCCACGCATACCAAGCGGGTTGCTCCGGTTATTTAGCGGGTCGGGCTTACTGGCTAGATACTATTGATGCGTACCCAAACTGGGGAAAGATGCAGTGCAGCTTAAATGGAAAATCGCTGGATTACATCGATGCTCTGAATAAACTTACCGATGAACGTGCACTGCCTTGGCACAAGTGTACAAATGAGGAGGAATTCCCAGATAGTTCAATCCTAAATAATGAGTTTTGCCACTTATACCATGATATCTAAAACTGATTGTGGGACAAATTATTATTGTTTAAGTTTGAATGGTATGTCATTTATAGCGTATGTCAGAACAAGTGCCACGGCGTTTTCATTAACAAATATTAACCTTTGATATTGATATTCTGCTTACAATAGATTGACAATTTCTGAGTTAATCGTAAATTTCATTGATTAAAGCCTGATTTTTGATAATCAAAGAGATGGCATGATGAGCTGTAGGCGGCCAATGCTTTCAATTTATGTTATATATTGGAAGAGGCGGAT
>JABSRY010000189.1 GCA_013214985.1 Hyphomicrobiales bacterium | reverse complement strand
ATTGTTAAATAAATAAATCTACATAAAAATAAAGTTTATTGTTGATTTTTACATACAAATGGTTATTAATGTAGGAAATAAGTAATTGGATTCTGTAGATTCAAAATATTGAAGGTTTAAAAGCTATGCCAATTAATAGCCGATATCAAAAAAGTTGTTGCACAACATCATGTCTATATATGAGCAGCAATTTAACAAAAAACACGACGGTCAAATCACAGTAACCAGAAGCATGATGCTTCTGAAAATGGAGCGGAAAATGCGTTATTTACCAATTTCCTTAAATACAAAAAATTCTACAATCGCTTTACTTGGCAATGGCGAAGCTGCGGTTAATAAACTGCGTTTATTGGTTAAAACAGATGCTATCATCCATCTTTTTGCATCAGCACCCTCAGTCGAGTTAATTCAATATATCCAATCACGCCCTAATACTGCTATTATTTCATTTAATCGCCAATTTGTTGAAGCCGATCTAGGCAACCATGTTGCAATCTTCTCATGTTCCGAAAACTCTGCAGAAAATGAATTTATTGCCAAATTAGCAAAACAAAATAACATACCGTTTAACAGCCCCGATAACCCAGAAATTTGCACATTTTATGTGCCGTCAATCGTCGACAGATCACCGGTTACCGTTGCCATTTCTACCGAAGGTACAGCACCTGTTTTAGCTAAAAAAATTCGCGCACACATAGAACAACATTTACCACAAGACATTGGCAAACTAGCACTTTTTGCACAAAACATCCGTCAACATGTTCAAGGGAGATTAACCAACATGAACGAAAAAAGACATTTCTGGGAAAACTTCTTCAACGGCAAAATTGCCGACTTCTTCCACCAAGGCAAACTAGATATTGCCAAGGATTTGGTCGAGCAAAGCCTAGACAAGCCAACAGAACAAATTGGCAAACTATATCTAATCCATGCGTCAGATCCAGATCTGTTAAGCATCAAAGCAGCACGCATTTTACAACTTGCCGATTATATATATCAAATCGAAGGCACCGAAACCAATATAGAAGATTTCACCAATCTTGCCCGCCGCGATGCACATTTTTCAACAGTAAGTTCAAGCCCAGATAAACCACAAGATGGCGAGCTTATAATGCAAATTGCCAAACAGGCAAGAGAAAACAAAACCATCATTGTCATTGGCGATAACAGCACAAAAAAGCGCAAGAACAAAATCTTCACCCATTTGCAAAATGAAAATATTGCAATCGAGCATTTATATTCCGCAAAATCTAGCAACATATATGAACAATCAATCGATGAATTTAGAAAGCAATATCTATAATCAGAATTTGTAATCAATGATGCAATTAAAATAAAAGAGACAAAATGGCGATCGATAAAAAAATAAAGCCTCTAAAAACACCTGTTTCAGTGACGGCAAACCTACTTCTTAAAGGGCTATCCGTCTATCTAAAAACAGATGGTTCATGGTCAGATAATATTGCGGATTCAGCTATTGCGCACAATAGAAAGCAAGAAACTGCTTTGCTTGAGCTCGCCGATATTACGGTTAGGTCACAATATGTGTTAGGCGCATATTCTTTTCCAGTAGAAATTAAAGACGGTCAAGCCGCACCAATTTCTACCCGCGAAGTCATCCGCGCCAGCAGGCTACCAACAATCGTACCCGTCGGCCTTACCGAAAAACCCGAATGGCAAAACGAATTTACCGCAGCTAACGCCAACAGCTATAAACATTAATTAGGATACCCCATATGTATAAAGATGTTTTTGCACCTGCTGCGCCATCGCCCGTAACGCAAAATGTAAATATGTATAAATACGACCAGTTTGACGATACATTTATCAAGCAGCGTATTGAACAATTTCGCTCTCAAGTAACCCGCCGTCTTTCCGGGCATATTACCGAGGATGAATTTAAACCATTGCGCCTACAAAACGGTGTTTATCTACAATTACATGCTTACATGTTGCGTGTTGCCATTCCTTATGGTCAACTCAACAGCACCCAAATGCGCACTCTAGCCCATATTTCTCGTAAATATGATAAAGGCTTCGGGCATTTCACCACACGTCAAAATATCCAGTATAATTGGCCAACATTAAGCGATATACCCAATATTTTAGACGATCTACACAAGGTCGAAATGCACGCAATCCAAACCAGTGGTAACTGCATACGTAACACGACCAGCGATCCATTTGCAGGCGTCGCGGCCGATGAGCTAGTAGACCCTCGCCCATGGTGCGAAATCATCCGCCAATGGTCAACGCTACATCCAGAATTTGCATTCCTGCCGCGTAAGTTTAAAATTGCGGTTAACGGTGCAGATCACGACCGCGCGGCAATTGCTTATCATGATATCGGCATTCAGATCATTAAAAATGATGCAGGTGAAATTGGCTTCCAACTATTCGTTGGCGGCGGTCAAGGCCGCACGCCCGTCATCGCCAAAGAAATCCGCGCCTTCTTAGAACCAAAATATCTATTATCTTATTTGGATTCGATTTTGCGCACCTATAATATGATCGGCAGACGTGATAATATGTATAAAGCACGTATTAAAATCACCGTAAACGAAACAGGTATAAAAGAATTTACCCGCCTAGTTGAGCTAGAGTGGAACCGCATTAAAGATAACGGTTTCGATCTACCAGAGGCAGAGAAACAACGTATTTTCAACCATTTCACATTGCCAGATTTCGAAAAATCCGAGTATGATAAAGTGGCATATGAGCAATTAAAGCAAGACAATAATGGCTTTGATTATTTTGTAAAACACAATGTGTTTGGCCATAAAGAAGATGGCTACAGTATCGTTTCTATTTCGCTTAAACCACATGGTGGTATTCCAGGTGATATTTCAGCGGATCAAATGGACATCGTTGCGCAATTGTCAGATGATTATTCATTAAGCGAAATCCGCGCCACCCATAAACAAAATTTGGTGCTGCCACATGTAAAAACTGGTGAACTATATCAACTTTGGCAAAAGCTAACAGATGCCAACCTGGCGCCCGCAAATATCGGTTTATTAACCGACATCATTGCTTGCCCAGGGTTAGATTATTGCAACTTAGCCAACGCACGCTCAATTACAATCGCACAAATGATCTCTGAGCGCTTCGATGATCTAAAAAGATTAACCGACCTTGGTGATTTAACGCTAAATATTTCTGGCTGCATTAACGCATGTGCCCATCATCATGTCGCCAATATTGGCATTTTAGGTGTCGATAAAAAGGGCGTAGAATCCTATCAAGTCACGCTAGGTGGCTCATCGTTTAAAGATGCGTCAATCGGCAATATCATTGGGCCAGGCTTCTCCGTCGAAGAAATTGTAGACGCTATTGAAACCATAACAAATACCTATATAGATCAACGCGAAAAAGGCGAGAATTTCCTAACTTGCTATCGCCGCGTAGGTCAAACTCCATTTAAGGAGGCATTATATAATGTTGCTTAATAAAGACGGTTCAAACTCTAAAAACCTATCGACTATCATTCATGATACCGAAGATTTCACTTTGCATAATGATCAAATTCTACCCTTAGATTATTGGTTAAAAAATAAAGCCGAAATCAAACAGAAACTCAATAGAATTGTAATTTGGGTAAATAGCGATGAAGATCTTGATTCTTTAAAAGAAGATTTACCTTCTATCAGCTTGATTGCATTCAACTTTCCCAAATATGGCGATGGCAGAGCATTCTCCATGGCGCATCTTTTACGCGGTAAATATGAGTATAAAGGCCATATCCGCGCAATCGGCAGCCCCATTGCCGATCAAGCACAGTTTTTGTTTCGTTGCGGTGTCGATAGCATCGATATTCCAAACGGTCAAAGTCTAGAGATTTGGACAACCGAATCCAAACGAATGTCACGTTTCTACCAACGTTCAGAGCAGAATGATTTAATTCACTCCCGATATTAAGTCATTTAATAAATCACACCCCCTACCCATAAAGGTCGATTTATATGAAAAATATTAGCGAAAAAGAAATAGAAAATTTAAACCAAAAATTTGCAAACGCCTCTCCTGTAGAAGTATTAAGTTACGCCGTAAAAGAGCAATTTGTCGATAATATTGCATTGGTTTCCTCTTATGGTGCCGAAGCCGTAATTTTGTTACATTTGGTATCTTTAGTCGATAATAACCTGCCCGTACTTTTCATCGATACAGGTAAATTATTCGGCGAAACAAAGCGTTACCGTGATAAAGTGAATCAACAGCTAAACTTAACCAATATTCAAGTTTTTAAAGGCGATGTAGATGCCATCAAGCAAGCAGATCCAAAAGGCATTTTATGGAATCAAGATGCAAATGCGTGTTGTAATGTGCGCAAAACCATTCCCTACCAAAATGCAACTCAGCCCTATGCTGCGTTAATTACGGGTCGTAAAAGGTTTCAAGGCAATACGCGCAAAAACTTAAATATTTTTGAGCTATCAAATGGTCAGGTAAAAATCAACCCATTGGCCAATTGGGATCTTAATCAACTTAAAAACTATATTTTAGATAATGATTTGCCACGCCATCCATTGGTTGCAGATGGCTACCTATCCATCGGTTGCATGCCATGTACCGATCGCGTAGATAGCGATGCAGATTACCGCGATGGCCGTTGGGCAGGTCAAAAGAAAACCGAATGCGGTATTCATCTAATATAAAAATTATGAATGGGCATCCATTTATATAGCGAGATCAAGGTAATTATCTTCTCCCCTCTCTTGGTATCGCATTTTTTTTGCATCTTTTTTCATTTATTTGCGTCTATAATATAGTCAACGATTATTAGGATAATGAACATGCAACAAGAGTGGATATATTTCAGTTCAAAAATTAAAAACTTTATACATTCTCGCGTTCAAAACGCAGCAGATGCCGAAGATATTACGCAAAACACCCTACTTAAAGTCCATCAGAATATAGATAATCTAAATGATAAAACCAAATTAGAAAGTTGGATTTATGCAATCGCACGAAATAGTATAAATAGCCATTATCGTAAAACCAATATCGACCCGTTGGCGCAATCATCCGATGCATTATTAAACAATATATCCATAGAAGATAAAGACCAAGACGCCATTTTAGAGCTGGCATGTTGCTTAAAAGGCTTTATTGGCAACTTACCAAAAGATGCCCAAACCGCCATCAACATCATTAGTTTCGATGGGTTAAGCCAAGCGCAATATGCTAAAAAACTCAACATTCCTTTACCCACCGCAAAATCGCGTATTCAGCGAGCGCGTAAGCAATTAGCCCTTGAGCTACAGAAATGTTGCAAATATGAAGGAAACCAAGTCACACCAAAAAATATAAATTGCCCAACCTAATATAATATGCATCTTTTTCAAGCCACCTGCGTCTACCTTAATGTAAACAATAAATCAGGAGAATATGATGACAGATAAATCAAACAACCAATGCACATGCAATTGCTCTTGCGGCTCAAACAATAGCTGCCAATGCAATTGTAATTGCTAAACGTCAAACCAATTAATACTTGGTCCTAAATTATGCGTGGGCGTATTGCCAATAA
>JABSRY010000188.1 GCA_013214985.1 Hyphomicrobiales bacterium | reverse complement strand
CTCTTATGAATATATTTGCTCATGCGAACATTCTACGCCCCAAGGGGCGGGGAATTGAACCCTAAAAATGATTAAATCATAATGAATGACCGCATAGTTTGAATTATCAAACAATTTTAGCGAGGTTTCTTGGTCGACTAATTGTTCACAATGCATATATGGCATATAGGCAAACGTCCGAATATCCTCATCAAGCGTATCATCAAGCCCATTGGTTTGAATTAATTTTGCAAGCCCTAGAGCCTTTGCATCTTGCTCAAATGCTTTGGCACTGTTGCGGTATAGGTTGCGCCTAAATTGGTCTAAACAAATAATAATACCCAAAACATCCATGGCATTTTTAATGCCTTTAAAATGGGTTACCAAATCTATATCTGCCAAATATTCAACATCCGCTAAGAAGTTTGTTTTTATTTTGGCATCGAAACTATCGGATTTTGCAAACCAATTCTTCTTGCCTGCAGCACGCCAGAATTCGATTACTCTGGTGTTAATATCGGATATTCTATTCATAAAAACCTATCAGTAAAAAATTAAATTCTAAATTTTCTGGTGCAAATCTGTTGATATAAATCATTGTCTATTGCTTCAAATGCCGCAGTTTTTGGGTTGGCAAAATAGATGGGGTCATTAATTTTATCGGGGTCAAACCCTTCTTTAACTAACTCTACTTTACGTTGTTTGAAGGTGCCAGTTTTTTCTATTTCATCTTGAATTCGTATAAAAATTGGTCTGGCATAAACGGGCAAATGTTTTGCTGCAAAGCTAATTAACCCTTCAAAATCAAACGCATCTTCAACATCTACGGCCACCATGCAAGCGCGCCCATCACATTTGGGTATATAAACGCCATATACGTTGGCTTCAATAACATTCGGGTATTGCGAAATAACTTCAGACACTTCATTAGTCGAAACATTTTCACCTTTCCAGCGGAAAGTATCCCCAATACGGTCGACAAAAAAGTGATGTCCTCTTTTGTCTTTACGTATCAAGTCACCCGTTCTAAACCAAGCATCCCCTTTTTCATAAACATCATGCAATATTTTTTTGTCCGAGGCCTTTTTGTCGGCATAACCATCAAATCGATTGGTTGGGGAGGAGCCATCATTAATGATTTTAGAAATCAGCTCCCCAACTTCATCAATATCGGCTTCAACGCAATGGCCTTTTTCGTCTCTAATTTCAGAATCGGCCTTAATGTCATATTTAACAATAGATAAATTAAGTAATTTTTTAGCCCAAAAAGGCACCCGCCCGATAGATTCAAATGTGCTATCCAAATTAAATAAGGGGGCATTGCCTTCGGATGCGCCATACCATTCTAAAATTTGTGGAATTTTAAAACGGCTTTCAAATTCCTTCCAAATATCGGGGCGTAAGCCATTGCCACATGCAATGCGCAACTTGTGTTTGGTTTCATTTGGGTTATGGGGTGCGTGGGTTAAAAATCGGCATAATTCGCCAATATATACAAATATGGTGGCATCATATTTAACGCAATCATTCCAAAATTCACTTACCGAAAAACGCTTTTTAATAACCGCGATACCGCCGACATTTATAGCCGTTCCAACCGATATAAACCCACCATTACTATGAAATAATGGCAATGTGATATATACAATATCGTCAGATTTTGCCTTCATAAGAGAGGTAAAACCAAGGCTAATTGATTGTGATCTGTAATGGGTTATTTTAGCGGCCTTTGGTAAACCTGTTGTGCCACTGGTGTAAATATAAACGCATGTGTCATTGATAGTAATTTCTGGGCGGTCGGTTTTTGCAATGCTGTCGCCACTATATGCGGCTATTTGAGCATTAAACGCAACATCACTGTCGGTGGTAATTGGGCTACTTTGGTCAAAAAACCAAACTTTAATATCGTCATTTAGAAACTCTTTGGCAGTTTCAAAATTGGCTTCTAACTCCGGGTCTAAAATAATATGTTTGGCATTAACAATATTAATGCAATGGGCTAACCCCATGCCCGTTAGGCTGGTGTTTAGCAATGCCACTGTGCCGCCAGAGCGCGTTACGCCCAGCCATGATGATACATATTCGGGGCAATTATGCATTAGCAATGCAATACAATCATCCTTTTTTGTACCAATATCAAATGCCCATTGGGTAAATTTATTAGATAATTCAATGAATTGGCCATACGTAACCTTGCGATCGTCATAAATAAACGCGTTTTTGTTCCAATTTTCTTTGGCAATAATATCCCATCTATCTGCCAAAATTGTGGTAGGGTTTGCCGCAATTGGTTTTAGGGCGCGTTTTATTTTTATAAAACCTTCTAAATATGTAAATTCACTTTTTAATGCAGATAAAATCCCCATTATTTCTCCCTCAGATTTTCTTTTAATAATAGCCTAACACGGGAAAAAATGATAATGAAATGATATTATTGGGTTTTTTATGAATTAAATTAGATGATTTTGACATTGGTGAATATTTATGACGAATGATAAAGCAATAAAAACAGACTATATCATTGATGCACAAGGGTTATTATGCCCATTGCCTGTGCTGAAATTAGCAAAAAAAGCTTTTCAAGTTGCGGATGGCTCGATTATTGAATTACGCGCAACTGACCCTATGTCACCCATTGATAGTGCGCATTTTTGTGGGCAAAAAGGCTATGATTTTTTGGGTAAAACGGTTCAAAAAATCGAAAATATCGATGTTTTTATCATGAAAATACGCGTAAACACGCCAAAAAAGCCCAAAAACGTGTCAGAAAACTAGGGTTTTAGAGCATTTTAGTGATATTATCGGTGTTTTTTGCATTAAAACCGACACTTATTTGGCCATTTTTGACAAAAACGGGGCGTTTTATGAGGGTTGTATTGTCGATGATTAGAGATAAAAACGCAGAATCAGTGTTGGAATTTTTTTGATCTTCGGTTAAGTTTCGCCACGAAGTTGACCTGCGATTTATTAGAATTTTGTCACCAATTTGATTTAACCAATTTTTTAACTCATCTTCATTTGGTGCAGGGTTTCGAATGTCAAAAAATTCATAGGTGATATTTTCGGCGTTTAGCCATTTAGTGGCTTTTTTACAGGTATCACAATTTTTTAAACCATATATTTTTAACATTAAAACCTCTTATAATATTTTTTTAGAACCATTTAATGGCATGCCGAGAAGGCTTAATGGGTTGTCTTCAATGGCGGCTATATCTGCTTGATCGGTGCGAATTTGACCCATAAAGGCTCTGTAAAGGCCTTGAATTTTGCCTTTATTTAGATTTTTACCGATGATTACTATCTTAGACTGACCGTCAAACTCTATATCTAGGCCTTTGGCAGGAAACAATAAATGTTGCACAGCATGAATGGCAAAAACATGATTTGGTGCATTATCAAAGGTTACAATACCCTTTATTCTCAATATATCGTTGCCATATTCGCTACGTAAAATGTCGAGAAAGCTCCATAATTGTGTTTGATTATAAGCGCCTTCCTGATTAAAACTGATGCTGCTTATTTCTTCATGAACTTGAATATGCTCATGATGATGATGATCAGAATGATGATGCCGATGAGTGGCAGTATTAGTCCCATGTTGTTTATCCTTATGTTTTGAAATGTTATTTTCGAAAATCACGCTTGCAATGTCAATATCATTATTTTCATGAATGGGTGCATCGGGTGAGAATTTTTTAATTTCGGCTATTATATCAGCGATTTGATTGTTTTCAATTAAATCCAATTTATTGATGATGATTTGATCTGCCATGCCCAATTGGTCTTGGGCTTCTTGATGATTTTTAAGCGTGTCTATTATATTTGTGGCATCCGCAATGGTGATAATTTGGTTTAAATCTAGACGAATATGTAAATAGGGATGGCTTAAAAAACTGCCAATGATTGGCCCTGGTGATGCAATGCCTGTTGTTTCTATAATGATATGATCGATGGGCTTGATGCGTTTATTATCGATATCTTTTAGAATCTTTTCGAATGTATTGACTAAATCACCACGAATTGAACAACAAATACAACCGCTTGACATTAATAACATATCGTTTTCGGTGTTTTCGACCATTAAATGATCTAATCCAACCTCGCCAAACTCGTTGATGATGACCATGCTGTTGCTAAAACGATCATCTTTTAAAATTTTATTTAATAATGTGGTTTTACCTGCGCCAAGAAAGCCTGTTAAAATTGTTACCTTTATTGGGTTTAGTTTTTTATTCATGACTTTGCCAAACTTCCTGCGATTAGGGATACTAGCACGATGCTAATTCCAAACGCCTGGTTTATTTGTAATATTTCACTGAATAATAATATGGCGACCGCGATTGTTACGATGGGCTCTATATTAGAGAATAGTGAAATGGTGGATGGGTCCAAATACCGCGTTACGTAGCTGAATAAACCGAAAGCCAGAATATACGATAAAACAACGCCCATAAAATTGATACCAATATCAAAAGTAATTGGCGGTGGTAAATCTATTTCGCCTGCGAAATAGAAACCCGATATGATTAGAACAGTGAATATCATCGCAATGATATGGACACTATATAGCAACGCCATGGGTTTGACTTCTTTGATTAACTTACTCATGCATAAAAGTTGGGTAACCGCGGTTAGTGCGCCTATAAGTGCTAATAAAATGCCAATTGGGTTAAGGGTTGAAAGCTCGGGCCCGACAACAAGTAATAGCCCCAAAAAGGCACAAATGAAAACCACGATTTTATAGAGGGTTAGTCGCCCGCCAAATATGAACGGCGAAACAATTAGGGTAATTAACGGAAAGGTGAAAAAGATAATGACCGCTAAACTGAGCGGAATATAAGATAATGCGCCAAGGTAGGATAAGTTTAAAATACCACCTGCAATGCCTTGTAGTATGATTAACCAAAATTGGGATCGGGTGAATTTAAAATATTTTCGGGTATAGATATATATAAACGGCGTTGCACAGATGATTAATACCATGTAACGAAACAAAACAGTATAGGCGGGTATTAACCCCGCATCGGCAGTTGCAACAGAAAAAGGTGCGATGATTGCGAAACAAGATGATGCCAATAATGACAGCATGATTAACCCGAATTTATTGGTTTGTAACATAGAATGTAACCTAAATTAACGTTTTTTATTTTTTCTGGGGGCGCATACGGTTGAACGCATATCGAGCGCTAATCTATAGGATTGTTTTTTGGAATTGTAAATGGTTGCTCTTTTTCGAGTGCCGCTATTTTGCACACGGCTAAACCCTTTGTCTAATAACTTTACCACTTGGCGATCGCGTGATTTTTGGCTAACCCCGCCTAAATAAATTGCTGCGATTTTATGCCCGCCGCGTTTGGCTGTGGCCACTAAATTATAGCCAGAAGAACATACAAACCCTGTTTTCATGCCATCAGCGCCCTTATATTTACTCAATAAGCCATTGCGGTTTGGCAATTGACGGTTGCCAACTTGTAAATAGGGGAGTTTGTAAAAATCCTCATATTCGGGGAAGCTGATTAAAATGGCGCGGGTTAGCTTTGCCATATCGCGTAC